>JANXXR010000047.1 GCA_025350525.1 Deltaproteobacteria bacterium | reverse complement strand
CCGCTGGCCGAGGTGTTCTTCTCCTATTCCGAGGGCGAGGAGTACGAGCTGGACCTGCGCGAGACGGTGGGCGCCTGGCAGGGGCGCAGCCGGAAAGTCACCGGCGTCGTGCTGCAGCGCAACCTGGTCGTCTTCGAGCAGGGCGAGCTGATCGGGATCATCGGGCCGCGCCGCACGCTCTCGCGGCGCGACGGCGGCTGGCGCGAGGGTCCCACGGCGCCGCTGCCGCGTCTCGAGCCGCGGCTGCCCGGGCTGCGCACGCGGCCGCCGTCGCCGGTGGACGTCGAGATGGATCCGGCGCAGCGGGCGGTGGTCGAGCTGCCGCCGCGCGAGGCGGTGCTCATCCTCGGCGAGGCGGGCTGCGGCAAGACCACCGTGGCGCTGCACCGGCTGCGGGCGCTGCGCAGAGCCGCGAACGATCGGTTCCGCGCGGTCTGCATCGTGCCCAACGAAGGCCTGCGGCGGCTCACCGAGTCGCTGCTGCACCGGCTGGGCCTCGACGAGGTGGAGACCGCCACCTGGGAGAAGTTTGCCTCGCAGCAGGCGCGCCGCGTCTTCCCCGACCTGCGGCGCCGCGAGAGCGAGGGCGCCAGCTCGGCGGTGATGCGGCTCAAGCGGCACGAGGCGCTGCGGCCGGCGCTGGAAGAATTGGCCCGGCGTCCGCCGCCGCGAGACGAGGACAGCGATCGCAAGAGCGCCCGGCTGGCCAACCGCGGCGATCTGCACGCGCTCTTCGGCGACCGCACGCTCATGGACGCGGTGGTCGCCGCCGCGGGCTTGCCGCTCGCCGCCGCGGCCGAAGTGGTCGAGCACACCCGCATCCAGTTCACCGAGAGCACCGAGCGCCACTACGGGCACGTGGACGCCGACCGGCTGCAGGCGGTGGACGGCCGCAGCCTCGACGAGAGCACGCCGACCGAGGACGCCGAGACGGTGGACGCCGAGGACTACGCGGTGCTCTTCGAGCTGGAGCGGCTGCGGGCGGTGCGGGCGCGCGTGCAGCCGGTGTCGCCGAGCAAGTATGACTGCATCCTCCTCGACGAAGCGCAGGAGCTGGCGCCGCTGGAGCTTGCGCTGCTGGGACGCTGCCTGTCGCGGGGAGGGACGCTCATCGTCGCGGGCGACTCCGCGCAGCAGGTCGATCCGGCGGCGAACTTCCGCGGCTGGGAAGAGACCTTGAGCGAGCTGGGCGCGCCGCAGCACCACCGCGCCGTGCTCGAGGTCAGCTACCGCTGTCCGCCCGAGGTGACCGCCTTCGCGCGCGGGCTGCGGCAGCCGGCGGGAGCGCTGCCCTTTCCGCTGGCGCGCTTTCACGACGAGTGTCACCTGGTGGCCTGGCTGGTGGAGGCGCTGCGGACGCTCGATTCGGAGGACCCAACGGCGTCCACGGCGGTGGTCTGCCGCTCGGCGCCTGACGCCGCGCAGCTCTCCCGCGTGCTCAAGCTGGCGCTGCCGGTGCACCTGGCGCTGGACGGCGCGTTCCATTTCGGGCCCGGCGCGCAAGTGACCTGCGTGCCGGAGGTGAAGGGCCTCGAGTTCGACCACGTGGTCATCCCCGACGTGGCGGCGGGGCGCTATGCGGACACGCCCGAGGCGCGCCGCGCGCTCTATGTGGCGGCTACCCGCGCCTCGGCGCAACTGCTGCTGGCGACGGCCGGGCCGCCCTCGCCGCTGATCGGCTAAGTCGGGCTAGAGTCGGGCCATGCGCTCCATTGGCGTGGTGGCCCTCCTCGCGGCGCTGGCCTTCGGAGCGGCGCTGGTGCTCGACCTGGGCGGGATCCAGGCGCGACTTTTCTCCGACGGGCCCTCGCGCCCGCCGCCGCCGGTGGCGAAGCTGCCCGCTGCCGCGCCGCTGTCGAAGCCCGCCGCGCCCATCACGCCCGCCTGGTACCTGGGCGCCACCGGCTACGAGGGCGCGGAGCTGGAGCGGCGGGCGGCGCGGGCGTCGATGGTGATCTATTTCCAGAAGCGCAAGTGCGACGCCTGCCGGCGCTTCGAGCGCGAAGTGCTGGGCGCGCCGGAGGTGAAGGCGTTCCTCGCCGAGGTGGTCAAGGTCCGCGTCGATGCGGAGGACGGGGCGGCGGAGCGGAAGCTGGCGGGGCGCTTCGGGGTGACGGGCTTTCCTTCCGTCGTCGTCGTCGGTACGCGCGGGCCGCCGCGGGTTCTCGAAGGCAGGGCGCTCTCTTCCGCGCACCAACTCGTGGCTTTCTCACGCTGACAGCAGCCTTCAAATCCACCACGGAGCCACGGAGGACACGGAGAAACGCTGGTTGGGTTGAAGGTGAAGCGCCACCGACCCGATCGCGCTCAACCCAAAAACCTCCGTGCCCTCCGCGCCTCCGTGGTGCGCTTTGACTCCTCAGGGAGTGCCGGTGATGGACTCGGAGTCCGCCCGCACCCGCGCCAGTTCCTCGGCCAGGACTTCGATGGTCTCGCGGATCTGCTGCTCGGTATGCGTCGCCGTACAGAAGAAGCGCAGCCGCGCCGCCGTCTCCTCGACCGCCGGATAGAGGATGGGCTGCACGTTGATCCCGCGCTGCTTGAGCGCGTCGCTCAACTGCAGCGCGTGCAGCGAGTTGCCGATGATGGCCGGCACCACCGCGCTGCCCTCGGAGTAGCCGGTGTCGATGCCCTTCTCCTTGGCCAGCTTGAGGAAGAGCCGGGCCCGCTCGTGCAGGCGCTGCACCTTTTCCGGATGCGCCTGCAGTTGCCGCAGCGACTCGAGCGCCGCCGCCGCGTTGGCCGGCGAGATGCCGACGCTGAAGATGAAGCCGGGCGCGGTGTACTTGAGGTACTGCACCAGCGCCTTGGAGCCGGCCACGTAGCCGCCGCACGAGGCCATCGACTTGGACATGGTGCCCATCCACAGGTCCACGTCGGCGCGGTTGACGGCGAAGTGCTCGCCGACGCCGCGGCCGGTCTCGCCCAGCACGCCGATGGAGTGCGCCTCGTCCACCAGCAGGAGCGCGCCGTACTTCTTTTTCAACTCGATATACTTGGGCAGCGGGCAGATGTCGCCGTCCATCGAGTAGACGCCTTCGACGGCGATGAGCACCCGACGGTAGTGCGGCCGCAGCTGCTGCAGCTGCTTCTCGAGGTTCTGCCAGTCGTTGTGCGGGAAGGGCCGCCGCTTGGCGCCGGAGAGCTTGGCGCCGCCGAGGATGCAGTCGTGCGCCAGCGAGTCATGCAGGATGAGGTCGCCGTCGCCGACCAGGTGGCCGATGGTGGTCACGAAGACGCCGTGTCCCGAGACCATGATGATGGAGTCTTCGGTGCCGAGGAACGACGAGAGCTCCTGCTCCAGCTCGCGGTGGAGCGGCTTCTCCCCCGAGGCCACGCGCGAAGCCGAGACGCTGGTGCCGTACCGCTCGATGGCCTCCTGCGCGGCGCGGTTGACGTGCGGGTCGCCCGAGAGGCCCAGGTAGTTGTAGCTGGACCAGTTAATCAGGGTGCGGCCGCCGATGACGGAGGTGTCGTTGGTGACCCGCTCGTGCACGTTGAAGTACGGGTTCTTGAGGCCGAAGGCGGCGGCGAGGCCGAGGCGCTGCTCCAGCTCCTGCACCTCGGGGAACAGCTCGATCTGGTAGTTGGCCTCGGGCACCGCGGGCTGCTGCGGCGCGAGGGCGGGGGCGGGGGCGGGCTTCACCAGGGCCGGCGCGGCGCGGCCGATGAGGAAGCGCGGGTCGCGGTGCTTGAACTCGCCCGAGACGCCGCGGGCCACCGCGACTACTTTTCCGTCGCGGGACTGCAGGACGATGGTGCCGTGCACCTCGTCGCCTTCGGTCTGCTCCATGGTCAGCGAGGCGCGCAGCGGCCCGTCGCCCAGGGGCGCGAGCTGCACGTACTCCTCGATGCCGATGGGGAAGCCGGCGCGTTTCAGATTCGTCCAAGCCCAGTACGCCGCCAGCTGGAAGGCTCCGTCGAGGGCCAGCGGGTCCACCGTCCAGGCTTCGCGCCTGGTGCCGCGGATCCAGTCCTTCGGCTTGCTGGTGCGCACCTGGCCGACGATGCCCTGCGGCCCGATCTGCTCGATGGACTCGATGCCGCGCAGGCGCGGTCCGTGGAAAGTGTACGAAGTATAGAATTCGTCGAGCGCCAGCGGGAGCACCGGCGCCGCGGTGGCGGCCGGAGCGGGCAGGGCGGAGCCGAGCGCGCTGCCCACCTCTGCGGAAGGAGTGGCGAAGGCGGTGTACGCGGGCGCCCGGGAGAAAGCGCGCGGCGAACCCGAAGGCGTCGAGGAGAGCGAAACCGACAGCTCCTTCTCGCCGCTGACGCTGACGGTGAACTGCGCGGCGTCAGGGATGCGCACCGCCTGCCGCAGGCGGAAGTCGCGCACCGCGAAGGGCGCGAAGGCCTTGCCCGTGGCCTCGAGCGCCGCGTGCGCCACCACGTCCAGCGCCGATGCCAGGGGCAGCACCGGCTGGCCCGCCAGCTGGTGGTCGTCGAGGTAGACGTGGGCGCTGCGCGAGACCGCATGCTGGACCTTGTGGCTCGTGGTCCGCGCCGGACGCGAGCGGGCGAGCAGCACCGCGCCGGAGACGCCGGCCTGCAGCGCATCGAGGAAGGCGGCGGTTCCGGAGGCGTCGTCGATGAACGGCACGCCCTGCTCCTCGAGCACGGCGCGCACCAGCGGCGGAATCTTCGTCACCATGGCGGTGCCGTCCCACGGCGGATACTCGAGCGAGAGCGTCCGTACGCCTAGGCGCGGCACCGAGAGCGCGGCCGAGAGCGCGGCGTTGGCGGCGGCGTACGAGGCCTGCGCGGCGTTGCCGAAGCGTCCCGCCCAGCTCGAGACGCCGACCACCGCGCGCAGCGGATCCTGCCGGAGCACGCCCAGCGCCACCTCGAGCCCGGTCAGCTTGGGCGCGAGCACGCGCTCGATGGAGCTGTCGCCCGCCGCGGCCACCGGTGCGTCCTCGGTGACGCCCGCGGCGTGCACCAGCACGGTGAAGCCGCCGAACTTCTGCCGCGCTTCGTCCAGCGCGGCGCCCGGCAACTTGGTGACATCCCACTGTGCGAAGAGCATGCGCGGCAGGAGCGCGGCGGGCGGCGTGCGGCCCGCGACCACCACCGCGGCGCCCTGCTGCGCCAGCGCCTGGGCGAGCTTCAACCCGATGCCGCGCGTGCCGCCGGTGACCAGCACCACGTCGCGCTCGCCGATCTCGATGGGCTGGCCCGAAGGCGCTGGCACGAGGTCCAGCTGGTACCGCTTGCCTTGGGCCCAGCCGACTTCGGGCACGGCGTTGCCGGAGCGCAGCTCGCTGAAGAGGGCCTGCGCCATGGCCGCGGCGCCGTCCTCGAGGCTCAGGTCGATGCACTTGACCAGCTCCTCGGTGCGCTCCCGCGCCAGCGCCTTGGCGAAGGCGCCCAGCGCGGCTCCGGCGCCGTCGGGGCCCAGCTTGCCTCCGCGCCCGGTGACGACGACGAACATTCCGCCGCTGCCCGTCTGCGCGCGGGCGAGGCGATGTGCGGTCACCACCAGCGAAGCCGTGTCGGCGAAGCTGTGGGCGTCGAGCGGCGCGAGGTGGATGACTCCGCCGGCAGCGGCCGGATCGCCGTCGAGCGAGACGGTGTGGCCCGCGTCGCCGAGGAGCTTGGCCAGCGCTTCGGCCACGCCGTGTCCGTCGCGCGTGATCAGGAGCGCGTGCGGCAGCGGGCTCTCGTCCGGGGCGGCCGAGACGAGCGGCACTTCCACCGCCACCGGCGCGAAGCGGAGCAGCTCGCGCCCTTCGCTGGCGACCGCGCCCAGCGCCGCCGAGAGCGACGGCAAGGGCGGTGAGATCAGCGCGCGCGAGACGTGATCGACGATGTCCTGCACCGTGGTCTGCACGCCGAGCAGGCTGCGCGGCAGCCCGCCCACTCCGGGGAAGGCCTTGTTGACGTCGGCGTCCAGCTCGACGGTCATGAGCGAGTCGAAGCCGAGATCGCCGACCAGCGTCTGCGACGGCCTGATGGCCTCGGGGGGGAAGGCGGAGATGCGGGAGACGGAGGCGGTGATGACTGCGGCGGCCTTGTTCCTTGCTGAGGCCTCAGGTGCCGAGGCCCCAGGTGCCGAGGCCTCAGGCCGCACCCCTCGGGCCTCAGGCTGAACCGTCAGCTGCGAGGAAGCGTGCGAGGACAGCATCGCCGTCTGCGCTGCTGCAGGCTGGGAAAGAGCGGGCTGCACGACAGCCTGAGGCCTGAAGCCTGAAGCCTGAGGCCCGAAGCCTGAAGCCTGAGGCCCGAGCAGGCCTGACGCCTGAGGCCCGATCAGTCCGCGCTCCTCCAGCATGCGGGCCTGCTGCTGCAACAGCGCCACCTGCTCGCGGAAGAGCGCGACCAGCGGATCCATGGTGTCCTCGGTTCGGGCCTGCCGGAGTTGCAGCGGCAGAAGGGGTGCTGCCGGCCGCTCCACTGCCCAATAGGGTTGCGTGGCGAGCGGCGTGGGCGGCAGCGTGACCAGCTGCACCTCGCGTCCCTCGTAGAGCGGCGCGGTGTCGAGCGCGGCGCCGGTGGTCCAGAGCTGTCCGGCGGCCAGCGCCAGCTGGGCGAGACCGTCGTCGTCGCGGCTGGCGAGGGCGACGTTGAGCAGCCGCTCTTCCTCGGGCAAGGTCGCCTTGGCAAAAGAAGTCAGCACGCCGCCGGCGCCGACCTGCAGCCAGACGCGCGCGCCGAGGCGGGCCGCGCCGCGCAGGGCGGAGATGAAGTCCACGGGCGCGGTGGCGTGGCGCACCCAGATCTGGCGCGGGTCGTCTGGGTAAATCTCGCCGGTGATGGCGCTGACGACGGGCACCGCGGCGGGCGCGACCTCCTGCTGCCGCACCAGCTGCTGCATGGCCGCGCCGACGCCATCCATCAGCGGAGAATGGAAGGCGTGCGACACCTCGAGCGCCGTGGTCTGTATGCCGCGGGCAGACAGGGCATCGATGGCCGCGCGGACGCCCGAAGTCGTGCCGGAGACCACCGTCTGGCGCGGATGGTTCAAGTTGGCCACCACCACGCCGTCGATGGAGGCGATGGCCTGGGCCACCACGTCTTTGCCCTCGGCCGCGCTGGCCATTGCGCCCGGATCCGGAAGCTCGAGCGCCACCATTGCGAGGCCGCGGCGCGCCACCAGCCGCACGCAGTCCTCGTCGCTGAGGACGCCGGCCGCCGCGGCGGCAGCGAACTCGCCCAGGCTGTGGCCCAGCGTCACGTCGGCGCGGACGCCCATCTCCAGCAGCAGCGCGTGCAGCGCGAGGCCCACCGCCGCCATGGCCGGCTGGCACACCTGCGTCGCGGTGAGGCGCTCTTCGGCCAGCGCTCCCGGCGCGGCGTAAAGAAAGCTTCTCATCGTCCCGCCCAGCTGCGCGTGCAGCTCGCTGCCGAGGGCGTGGTCGAGGCGGTCGAGCGCGCGGGCGAAGGCCGGCACCTGCTCGTACGCCTCGCGGAGCAGGCCGACCTTCTGCGCGCCCTGTCCGGGGAAGAGCAGGGCGAGCTTGTGCTCCTCGAAGGGCCCCTGCGCGAAGACCGCTCCCGGCAAGAGCTGCGCGGGGCCGGTGGAAGCAGGCGGCGCCATCGGATCGGGCGCGCCGTCGCCGCGCTTCTCGAGGGCGGCTGCGCATTCGGGAAGACGCTGTCCGAGTTGCTCGAAGGAATCGGCTGTGACCGCAAGCCGCGCCTCGCCGTGCGCGCGCTGCGACAAGGTGAAGGCGATGTCCGCGAGCGACCGCCCTTCGCGCTGGAGGAGCGGCAGCGCCGCGAAAAGCTCGCGGGCAAACTTCGCCACCGTCGAGGCGCGCTCGCCGGCGAGCATGAACAGCTCCGACCGCGGCTTGCGCAGCGCCGGCCGGGGAGCGCGGGAGGCTTTGCGCAGCGGCTCGGGAGCCTCTTCGAGGACGAGGTGCGCGTTGGTCCCGCCGAATCCGAAGGAGCTGACGCCCGCCCGCCGCGGGGTCCCGTTGCGCTCCCACGGCGTCGCGGCGCGGGGCAGGAAGAACGGCCCGCTCGACAGCTCGAGCTTGGGATTCTCCTCGCCGATGGACGGCTGCGGCGGCAAGGTCTGGTGGTGCAGCGCGAGAGCGGCCTTGATCAGGCCGGCGGCGCCAGCGGCCGACATGGTGTGCCCGATGTTGGCCTTCACCGAGCCCAGCGCGGTGCGCGCGCCGTCGGTCCAGCCGGACTCTGCGTAGAGCTGACGCAGGGCCGAGACCTCGACCGCGTCGCCCACCGTCGTCGCCGTGCCGTGCGCCTCGAGGTAGCCCACCGTGGCCGGCGAGAAGCCCGCGTCGCGATAGGCCGCCCGCAGCGCGTCGAGCTGTCCGCCGGGCCGCGGCGTCATCGGGCCCTCGCTGCGCCCGTCGTTGTTGGAGGCGGCGCCCTTGACCAGCGCGTAGATGCGGTCGCCGTCGCGCAGGGCATCGTCGAGGCGCTTGAGCACCACCACGCCTACGCCTTCGCCCATGACGAAGCCGTCGGCGGCGGCGTCGAACGGCCGGCACTCGCCCTTGCGGGAGACGGCGCCGATGCGCGAGAAGCCGACCAGGTTGTCGGGCAAGAGATTCAGGTAGACGCCGCCCGCCAGCGCCACGTCGATCTCGCCGGCGCGCAGGTTGACGATGGCCTGCTGCGTGGCCACCAGCGCCGACGAGCAGGCGGCGTCGATGGCGATGGCCGGCCCGCCCAGGTCGTAGGTCTGCGCGACGATGGCCGCCGCCATGTTGAGCAGGTTGCCGGCGATGGAGAAGGCGCGGATGGGCACCACGTCGGCGATGAGCGCGTCGCGCAGGTCGTCGCCGCCCTCGAACTTGCGGCCGAAGGCGCCGTCGAACAGCTGCATGGCGCGCAGACGCGAGAGGAGGATCTCCTTGTGCTCGTTGGCGCTGGCGCCGATGAAGACGCCGGTGCGGCCGCGCGCGTAGGGGCGCTTTTCGTAGCCGGCGTCCTGGAGCGCGCCGCGGACGGCGTCGAGGAGGATGCGGTGCTGCGGGTCGGTGACCTGGATCCGGCGCGGGGCGATGCCGAAATGCAGCGTGGCGAAGTGCGAGATCTCGTCGTCCTCGAGGTACGCGCCCCTGTCGATATAGGCCTTGTCGGGGATGCGCGTGGTCTCGTCGTAGAAGCGCGCGTGGTCCCACCGGGACGCGGGGATGGGCCGGAAAGTGACCTTTCCGTCGCGGATCAGCTCCCAGTAGGCGAGCGGGTCACGGGCGCTTGGAAACCTGCAGCCCAGCCCGACGATCGCGATGTCCAACCCTGCCTCCGAATGGGGCCCCGTGTAGAGCCTTTGATGCTGCTCGTCAATACAGGTTCCGTCGAGTTCCTTACGGAGGAGCTCGCGCGCTGGACTTCTCGGGCAGGAACGCGGCCACTGCGATATACCGCGCGCCCATGAAAATCTTGCTGACGGGCGGCTCGGGGTTCCTCGGTTCTTGGGTCGCCGAACAGCTGGCGGCCGAGGGGCATGCGGTCAGGGCCCTGGTGCGTCCCACCAGCGACAAGCGCGCGCTGGAGAAGCTGACGGGCGTCGAGTTCGCCTTTGGCGCGGTGGAAGATCGGCCTTCGCTGACGGCGGCGGTGGCCGGGGTCGAGGCCATCGTGCATGTGGCCGGCATCGTCAAGGCGCGGCGGCCGGCGGACTTCTTTGCGGTCAACACGCAGGGGACCAAGAACCTGCTCGACGCGGCCCTGGCGCGGGGCGGAATCCGGCGCTTCGTCTACGTCTCGTCGCTGGCCGCGATGGGGCCCAGCAAGGACGGCACGCCAGTGCACGAGGACGCCGAGCCCCGCCCGGTGACGCACTACGGGCGCAGCAAGCTCGAGGCGGAACGCGCGGTGCTGGAGGCGGGCTCGCGGATGCCGGTCACGGTGATCCGCCCGCCCATGATCTACGGGCCGCGCGACCGGGAGACGCTGGCCTTCTTCACCTCCATCAACAACGGCGTCCTGCCGATGATGGGGGATGGATCCAATACACTGAGTATCATCTATGTAGAAGATTGCGCGGCGGCGGTGGTGCGGGCGGTCACCGCCGAGGGCGCGCCGTCGGGCAGGGCGTATTTCGTCGAGGACGGCAAGGTCTACGTCTGGCGAGAGGCGCTGAAAGACGTCGAGGCCGCGCTGGGCAAGCGGGCCTTCATGCGGGTAGGAATGCCGATGCCGGTCGTCAAGGTGGCCGCCGCCGCCTCGCAGCTGTGGGGCGCTTTGACCAACACCGCCCAGATGCTGACGCTGGACAAGGTCAATGAGCTGACCCAGCAGCACTGGGTCTGCTCCGGCGACGGGGCGCGGCGCGATCTCGGCTGGACGGCGACGGTCCAGTGGCAGCAGGGAGTGC
>JANXXR010000029.1 GCA_025350525.1 Deltaproteobacteria bacterium | reverse complement strand
GGGCTCGAGTTTCCGGTGGTGATCCTCTGCGACCCGTGCGCCCCGGCGGCGCCGAAGATGCCCTCGCGGTTGGTCGATCCGGAGCGGAAGGTGTGGGCCATGCCGCTCGCGGGCTGCGCGCCGGCAGAGCTCATCGCCGAGCGCGTCGCCATCCTGCAGCGCGACCGCGAAGAAGTCGTGCGCGTCGCCTATGTCGCGGCCACGCGGGCGCGGGACCTCCTCGTCGTGCCGGCCACGGGCGACGGCGAACCGTCGAGCTGGCTCGAGCCGCTCAACCTCGCGATCTATCCCGCGCCGCTGGAGCGGCGGCAGGGGCAGCCGCTGCCTGGAGGCCCCGCCTTCGGCAAGGAGACGGTGCTCGATCGGCCGCCGGGGCTGATGGCGGCGCTCTCGGTCTCGCCCGGACTTCATACGCCGCAGGCCGGCGCGCACCAGGTGGTCTGGTGGGACCCGCACGTCCTCGCCCTCGACCGCGAGGTCGAAGGCGGGCTGCGCAGCAACGACCTCCTCGTCGAGGGCGGCAACTCGGCCGAGGCTGCGGCAGCCCACGCCGACTGGCAGTCCCGCCGGGCGCGCTCGATCGAATCCGGCCGGCGGCCTTCGCTCCGGATCGAGACGGCCACCGCGCGATCGCTGGCGGAGGCAGCGGCGTCATCGGCGGCGGCGTCTGCGGCGGCGTCGTCATCGCCGGCATCGTCGGTGGCTGCGTCGGTGGCGGCGCCAGAGGCGTCATCGGCAGCGACGGCGGCGTCAGCGGCGGCGGCGGCATCACCGGTGGCGGTGGCGATCGAGTCGGTGGCGGCGCGGGAAGCCGGACGGCCCGGCGGAAAGCGGTTCGGCACCTTGGTGCATGCGGTGCTGGCGGAGATCGACCTGCGCGCGGGCTCCGCCGCTGTCGCGCAGATGGCGGCGGCGCAAGGACGGCTCATCGGCGCCACCCAGGCCGAGGTGGACGCGGCGGTACGCGCGGTCGATGCGGCCCTGCTCCATCCGCTGCTCAAGGCCGCGGCGCAGAGCGAGGACTGCAGGCGCGAGGAGCCCCTCGTCCATCGCCTCGGCGACGGCACCCTGCTCGAAGGAGTGGCCGACCTGGCCTTCCGCGACGTGCAGGGCTGGGTGGTCGTCGACTTCAAGACGGATTCGCGCCCCGGCGAACATCTCCAGTACGCCGCGCAGCTTCGCCTCTATTGCGCCGCTGTCGAGGCGGCCACCTCTCTCCCGGCTCGCGGCGCGCTGCTCGCCGTGTAGCCGGGCCGGCTACCCCGGTCCTTGCTTTCTTCCACGCCGCTTTGGTCCGGTGCTTGGCTCAAATGGAAATCGACTCGAGAGCCACCACGCCGTTGCGGTACCGCTTCAGCAGCCCCGACCAGGCGCGCGCGCACCTGCGCAACCTGGAAGGCCGCTGGCTCTTCTTCTACCGCGAGGAGAAGCTGCGCCTGTTGCCCTCGGCGCCCGTCTGCCTCCAGCTCCGCTTCGACGACGGCGGAGAGGGTCGCCTCCTTCACGCCCGGGTGCAGGGCTCGCTCGAAGGCAGCGGCACCTGGCTCGAGATCCTCGACGCCCGCCCGCTGCTCTCGGCCGTCGAGTCCCCCCGTGCCCACCGCCGGTTCGGCTGCGACCTTCCGGTCGAGCTGCGCGCGGACGGCCGCATCGAGGCAGGCCGCCTCCTCGACTTGAGCGCGGGAGGCGCGCGCATCATCGGCATCGAGCAGCTGTTCCCGGGGCAGCCGGTGGAGCTGCGCCTGCCCTCCGCCGACCGCCTCACCTTCCGCGACCTCTCCTTCGGCCAGGTGGCCTGGGTCGCGCGCAACGAGATGGGGATCCGCTTCGACCCGGCCGACTCGGTCGGACGCTCCGCCATCGCGCGGCTGCTCCAGGAGATGGAGGCGCACTGGCAGGGCGCCTGGGAGTCGGCGCACCCCCGCTTCTGCTGGCAGGCCGCGGGCGTGGTCGAGCCGGAGCCGCCCCGCCTGCGGCAGCCCGACGACACCACCGGCAAGATCGCCCTGTAGGCCGGCCCCTGCGAGCGAGGCCGGCCCACCTGGGTCAGGTCTTCTTGTGGATCGGGCAGGCGTCGACAGCGCCCGTCGGATCCATCGCGTCCTTGCCTTCGACGACCTTCACCACCTGCCCGTCGGGGCCAATGACGAAAGTGGCGCGGTTGGCATAGGCGCCGTTCTTCACGCCGTAGGCCTCCGCCGCTTCTCCCTTGGCATCCGAGAGCAGCTGGAAGGGCGGTTCAGGCTCTGCGCGAAGCGCTTCTGGGTGTCGAGGTCGTCCATCGAGACGCCCAGGACCTGGGCGTGTTTGCCGGCGAACTTATCCGCTGCATCGCGGAACGCCGACATCTCCTTGGTTCAACCTCCGGTGAACGCCTTGGGGAAGAAGGCCAGCACCAGCGTCTGTCCCTTGAAGTCGGCGAGCGAGACCTTCTTGCCGCCGCTCGCCTCGAGGGAAAACGCCGGCGCCTTCGTCCCGGGCGCGATCGCGGCCGCGAGGGCCACCAGCATTGCGGTTGTCATGGCGCGCACCCTATCCCGCTAGCGGCAAAAAGCAAAAGGCAGCAACAGCGCGCGGCTTCCTGCTCGCTTATCGCGGCCGGCTGCCTGCTCCCTCGCCCGGCGGCGGCGAGCGGAAGGCGCTCTGCCTCGACTTCAGCGATGCCTAGCTTTCGCTCAGAAGAGCGGAGCACCGGTGGAAGCGATCGCGGATTGGACAGAGAAAGAGAGCGCGCGCGCCCACGCCTTTTCGCGGCTCGCGGGTGAGGCCTGCGCGGGGGGAGATCCGAACCAGATCGCGCGTGGGTGCGCGGCGCTTCGGGAAGCGGTCCTGGAGGAGTGCGCGCAGGGCGGGATCACCCTGACCGAAGCGCGCGATATCTGCCGGTCGATCGACGCGGCACAGGCGCAGGCCCTGGACCACCTCGCAGACGCGCGGTCCGAAGTCGCGCGCCGGGAAGATCCCGCCGACGCCGCGCCGGAGGCCAGCCCCGTCGGCGCGGCCCTCGAGCTTCGCGCGGCGCTCGACACCTTCGAGGTCCTGGTCGAGACCTCGCCCCTGCCCATCGTCTCTCTCGACCGCGGCGGGCTGGTGCAGATCTGGAACCGCGCCGCCGAGGAGCTGTTCGGCTGGCGCCGCGACGAGGTGGTGGGCCGGCCTCCCCCCTTCGTCCCCGAGGACCGCGCCGCCGAGGGCCGCGCCCTGACCGCGCACGCCAACGCGGGCGGCGTCATCCGCGGCCGCGAAGTCAGGCGGGTGCGCAAGGACGGCGCGGTCCTCGAGCTCTCGCTCTCGGTGGGGCCGCTGCGCAACGCCGAGGGCGGGGTCGACGGCTCCATCGCCATCCTCGCCGACATCACCGACCGCAAGCAGCGCGAGCGCGAGACCGAGGAGACCACGCGCTTCCGCGAGCACTTCGTCGGCGTGGTCGGGCACGACCTGAAGAACCCCCTCACCGCCATCGTCACCTCGGCGCAGATCCTCCTGCCCCTACGGCTGCCTCGACGAGCCGCAGGCGCGGGTGGTCAACCGCATCGCCTCCAGCGCCGGACGGATGGCGCGGATGATCGCCGACCTGCTCGACTTTGCCCGCGCCCGGCTGGGCGGCGACTTCCCGCTGCATCGGGTCCGCACCGACCTCTGCGAGCTGACCGGTCGGACGGTGGAGGAGCTGATCTTCGCCCACCCCGCGCGGACGGTGCGCATCGACGCGCAGGGCGACCTGTGGGGCAGCTGGGACGCGGGCCGCATGGAGCAGGTGGTCTCGAACCTGGTCTTCAACGCGCTCCACCACGGGCCCGAGGACGGCGAGGTCACCGTCGCCGTGCGCGGGGAGCCCTCGGTGGTGATCCTCTCCGTCCACAACGGCGGCCCGCCCATCGCGCGCGACCTCTTGGCGCACGTCTTCGAGCCCGGGCGCAGCGGCGACGCGCAGGCAGGAGGGCTCGGACTGGGGCTCTTCATCGTCCGGCAGATCGTGCTCGCGCACGGTGGCAGCATCGAGGTGCGCTCCTCGGCCGCGCAGGGCACCACCTTCACCGCGGTGCTCCCCCGCAAGTCGCGCGCGAACGTGTAACCTTGGCCCGTGGCCGACCCCGTCCCCCTCCTGAACGCGCGCTACATCTCCAAAGAAGGCCGCAGCAACCTCGTCAAGGTGGGCCTGCGCCGCGCCCTCTTCGGCGACCTCTACGCCTCGTGGCTCACCTCCAGCTGGCGCCGCGTCTTCGCGCTGGTGGTGGCGCTCTACCTGCTCATCAACGCCTTCTTCGCCCTGCTCTACCTCTGGCTGGGCGGCATCGAGAACGCCCGCCCCGGCTCCTTCGCCGACGCCTTCTTCTTCAGCGTGCAGACCATTGCCACCATCGGCTACGGCAAGATGTCGCCGGTGACCTTGCCCGCCCACCTGCTGGTCACCGTCGAATCCTTCTGCGGCATCGTCGGGGTGGCGCTCATCACCGGGCTCATGTTCGCCAAGTTCGCCCGGCCCACCGCCCGCGTCCTCTGGAGCGAGGTGTGCGTGGTGGCGATGCAGGACGGTGTCCTCTCGCTGATGCTGCGGGTCGCGAACGCCCGCGGCAACCAGGTGGTCGAGGCCCAGCTGCGGGTGGGGATGATGCGCTCGGAGCGGACCGCCGAGGGCGAGCCGGTGCGACGCATGCACGACCTGCGGTTGATGCGGGCGAGCTCGGCGGTGTTCGCGCTCAGCTGGCTCGCGGTCCATCCCATCGATGAGAAGAGCGTGCTCTTCGGGCAGACGGCGGAGTCGCTCAAGAACGCAGGCGTCGAGCTGTTCGTCTCGCTCACCGGGCTCGACGAGACCTTCAACCAGACCATCCACGCGCGCCGCTCGTACAACGCCGACGAGATCGTCTGGGGGCGAAGGTTCGTGGACATCGTCGGGCCGCTTCCCGACGGGCGCGTGGCCATCGATTACAACAAGTTCCACGGCACCAAGCCGGCTTGACCGACGGCAACGGCCCCCGCATCTTGCCGGGCATGCGCCCGATCCTCGCCGTCGCTCTCGTCCTTGGTTGCGCCTCGCCGAAGAGACCGCCGCCCGCGCCGGCCGATGCGGTGATGGCGGGGACGCTGCCCTCCGATGCACAGCCGGCACCGTCCACGCCGGAGGCCGCGCCGGCAGCGGCGAAGCCGGTGATCCCCGGAGCGCAGGCGGCGGCGGGCGGGCCGATGGCTGCGAAGCCCGCGGCGTCCGGCGCGGCGAGCGGCCCGCTGACGGCGGCGGAAGCGGCGGCGAACCTCTCCTCACAGCGCGGCGGCGGCGCGGGGGACAGCGCGCCTGCATCCGGCGGCGCGTCGTCATCGGGCGCGGCGGCGTCGGGCGCGGCGTCGGCGGCAGCTGCCGCGAGCGCGCCTTCCGCAGCGACTCCGGAGTCGGACGAAGGACCGTGCGCGACCGACGCCGACTGCACCGTCACCCGGGTGGCGCCCGGCGCCTGCTGCCCAATGCTCTGTGTGCCGCGGGCGGTGACGCGCAAAGGCGCCGACGCCCTCGACCAGCACATGAAGTCCTGCGCCAAGGGCCACGAGTGCCCGCTCCCCAGCTGCCGCCCGCCGCGCCAGATGACGACGCCCGCCTGCGTGCAGAGCCGCTGCGTCTCCAGGGTGCGCGACGAAAAGGGAGTGCAGTAGCCCCTGCAGTCGGCCCTATGCGGCAGCGGACGCGCGGCGGCCCGGCGACTCGCCCCGCCGCGAATTCCACAGCGCCGAGCCGACCAGGAAGGCGAGCACCGCACCTTGCGCCAGCAGCCCTTCGCGGGTGGCGTAGAGGCCCAGCGCCGGCAGCTGGAAAGCGCCCCACACCGTCAGCGGCAGGACGCCGAGAACTTGAAGACTGCGCACGCCGTTGCCGACCATGAGCACGGCCAGCCCCGACAAGAGCGTCCCGCAGGAGGCGAGGAAGAAGCGCGGCTTGAGCTTCTTGCCCAGGCGCTGGAAGGCGAAGACCAGCGCGAAGAGGATGAGCAGGCCGGCCAGGGCGCCGCTGAAGATGGCCGCGCCGAAGCCCGGCGACTCGAGCACGAGCCCCCGGAAGAAGAGCACCGTCTCGAACATCTCGCGGTAGACGGCAATGAAGGTGATCCCCAGCACCACCGCCGAGCTGGCGCCGGCCATGGTCCGCTGGAAGAAGCTGGCGATCACCTTGCGCGAGCTCATGGCGTGGAAGAGCCAGTGGCTGGCGTAGAGGATGAGCGCCGCCAGCACCAGCTGCAGCGCGCCTTCGATCAGCTCGCGGTGCGCGCCGGAGAGGCGGGCGATGAGCATGCCCGACAGCCACCAGGTGCCGGCGCCGGCGAGGAGCGCCGAGAGCCAGCCGAGGTGGACGGCGCGAGCGTCCTTGGCGCGGCCCGCCTTGCGCAGCAGGCCCAGCATGGCGGCGACGAGGAGGGCCGCCTCCACCCCTTCGCGCAGCGCGATGGCCAGCGCTGCGACCAGGGCCACCAGCGCGCCGCCGGCAGGGTGGGCGTCGGCCTTCTCGAGGAGCGCGTCGAGACGGGCGGCGCTCGCGTCGATGCCGCTGCCGGCGTCGATGGCGGCCCGCAGGCCGAGGAAGGCGGACTCGACCTCGGCCACCAGGCCGGAGTCGCGAGCGCGCAAGGAGGCCTCGTGGGGCTCGAAGTGATCGAGGTAGGCGGAGATCAGCGTGCGCCGGGCGGCGGCGCGATCTCCCCGGTGGGCCAGCGAAGCCGCGCTGGCGACGTCGTGGCGCGCCTGCGCGAGGCCCTGCGGCTGCGCATCCGAAGGCTCGCCAGCGGAAGGACCGCCCCGCAGCGCCGCCAGCGCTTCGTCCTGCTCGGCTGCGGCGAGTCCGGCCGCACCGAGGCGCGCGCGCAGGTCGGCGTCGGAGAGCGGGGCCAGATCGCGGTAGCGGGTGGGCAGGAGTGCCGCGCGCGCAAGCTCGAGCCCGCGCCGCGCCGCGCCCGGATGGGCCAGCGCCAAGAGGTAGAAGGCCACGTCCCAGCGGGCGTCGTCGTCGAGCCCGGTGTCGTAAGCGGGCATCTGCGTGCGCGGCACGCCGTAGGTGACGGCGTTGAAGATGCGCTGCGCAGAGAGCCCCTGCACGTCCTCGCGGGAGTTGAAGTCGGGCGCCTTGGTCTCGAGGTTCAGGGCCAGGTTCGGGTGGCCGTCGAGGCCGTGGCAGGCGGCGCACGACTGCGCGTAGACCTGCGCGCCGTGGGCGAGGTCGGGCGGCTTCACGGGGAGCAGCACCACCTGGAAGCGCTGCACTATCTCGTCGCGGATGCCCTTGGCCTGCGCCGCCACCAGGCGCGGGGCGGCGCGGCCTTCCACCGCGGTCCCGAGCGCGTCGAGCCGGCGGGCCAGATCCTCGCCCTTGCCGTCCACGTCGGCGCGCAGCTCGCGGGCGGCGTCGTGGACGAAGCCCACCTGCTCCTGGTGCTCCGCCGCCGAGAGCACCTCGCCTTCGGGCCCGATCGCCCGCGCGTAGTCGCCGGTGACGTAGTCGAGCAGCGCCACCACCCGGCGCAGGGGCTGCGCCTCCGGCCCGGACTGCTGCTCCGCCGCGGGCAAAGGCGTGACGACGGCGGCGGCGGGAAGCCCGGCCAGCAGGCTGAAAATGAGAATCATTCTCAACATCAACAGGTAGAATAGTGGGCCCGCGGCCCGTTGTCACTCCCTTGCGGCAGACATGGCCGTGGCAAGTCGTCGCGGCCTTCGCTACAAGGCAGGCGCGATGCGACTGCCCAGCTTCTTCATCCGCGGCCGTGAGGATGGCGCCACCCACACCGAGGCGGCGCACATCCCCGGCGGCCGCTCGCTGCGCGACCTGGTCTTCGGCGCCAACGACGGCCTGGTGGCCGCCTTCGCGGTGGTCTCCGGCGTCAACGGCGCCGCGGTCTCGACGCGCATCATCTTGCTGGCCGGCCTCGCCGAGCTGATCGGCGGCACCATCGCCATGGGCCTCGGCGCCTTCCTCGCCTCCAAGAGCGAGCGCGAGTTCATCTTGAGCGAGCGCGAGCGCGAGGAGCGCGAGGTGCTGGAGTTCCCCGAGGAGGAGCGCAAGGAAGTCCGGACCATCTTCGCCCGCAAGGGCTTCCGCGATCAGGCGCTCGAGCAGATGGTGTCGCACGTCACCGCCGACCCGGT
>JANXXR010000639.1 GCA_025350525.1 Deltaproteobacteria bacterium | reverse complement strand
CGATGGCCTCGAGGTGGGCGTCGAGCGAGAAGCCCCCGGGCAGCGGACCCTGCGGCGTGAGCGCGACCGGATTGCGCAGCGTCGCCGGCAGCGCCTCGAGGGTGATCTCGACGCCCACCTCGAGGCCATCGAGCGGGCGCTCATCGATCGCGCGCTCTCCGACGCGAACGGCGTGAAGAAGGACGCCGCCGCCAGGCTGGGGCTGACCTTCCGCCAGTTCCGCCACCGGGTGAAGCGCCTCGCCGGCGAGTCCACCGACGACACCGACCTCGGCGCCGACTGACTACTTCAGGTCGCGCCGGCTGAAGACCCCCGCCGCCAGCAGCAGGAGCAGCGCGGCGTAGGCAATGCCGTAGAGAGTGGCGGTGCCGGTGAAGCCGGCGGGGGGCAAGAGCTCGTTGGCCGCCTGCGACTTGAGGTTGAAGAGCTCGAGGTCGGGCAGCACCTGGTAGATGACGCCGGTCAGCGTCTTGGCGAGGCCGCTGCTGCTGCGCTCGCGAAAGAGCTTGAGGTCGCCGAGCAGGTGGCCGATGAGGAACAGCGCCAGCGAGAAGGCGCTGGCCAGCACGGGGGTGGTGAAGCTGCCGAAGAACATGGCCGCCGCCGCCAGCACCGCCAGCTCGAGGAAGATGAGGAAGGCCGCCTGCACCACTGTCGCCGACAAGGAGTAGTCGGCCGCGCGCAGCACCACCGCCAGCGCCACCATCATGATGAGCACGTTGATGGCCAGCATGGAAAGCAGGCCGGCGTAGCGCCCGAGCAGGAAGGCGGAGCGCGGCACCGACTTCGCCAGCGTGGGAAAGACCGTCTTGCGCTCGATCTCGCCGGCCAGCAGCCCGACGCCGATCAGCACGGCGATCAAGGTCCCCGACAGCTCGATGGCGGCGAGCCCCATGTCGAGGATGATGCGGTCCCACTGCCCGATGGTCAGCTGCGCCACGAACATCGAGCTGCTGATGAGCAGCACCGCGAAGAAGAGCAGGTTGTAGAGCAGCTTGTTGCGGATCAGCTCGCGCATGGTGTTGGCGGCAATGATCCGCAGCGCGCGGAAGAATTCGCTCATTTCACCTCCAGCCCGGCGGTGGTGCCGCGGCGCCCGCTGATGCGGAGGCGCGCCGCGCCGGTCGAGAGCGGCGCGCCGTCCGGGCCCAGCTGGTAGCGGCCTCCGTGCGGCTCGAGGGGAATCCTCAAAAGGTCGCCGCTCTTCACCAGCGCTTCGAGGGAGGGCGGCTTGATGCCGCTGCGCTTCTGGTAGCGGGCGACGGCGGCTTCGAGGCCGCGCAGGTCGCGCTCCATGCGCAGGTCCACCAGCCGCTGTTCCCACTCGGCGCGGGTGGACTCTTCGGTGGCCTCCGCGGCCATCACCGTCGCCATGCGATCGGCGAAGTCGAGGTCGCCGGCGTCGGCGGCGGCGCGGGTGGCGAGCAGGCCCAGGTAGGCGGGCGAGCCTTGAGCATGCGCCGCGAGGGCGAGGTTGCGGGCGGCCTCGTCGAAGCGCCCAAGGTAGTAGGACTGAAGGAAGCCCAGCTCGAAGGGGACGCGCCAGTCGTCGGGCCGCTCGCGCACGCCCTTCTTGAGGATGGCCTCGGCTTGCAGCACGTTGGTGACCTTCTCGTCGAGCGTGTGGCGCGGCATGGCATTGCCAGCGAAGCGGTAGGCGCCGGCGAACTTCGGGTCCAGGTCCGTCGAGTAGGTGAGCAGCCGGTCGAGGGCGCGGTCGTCGGAGGCGCCGTCGGCGGCGGTGCGGAACTTCTTGATGCCGCCCAGGACCTGGATCGCCTGGATGAACATCAGGTCGGCGACCAGCGAGCGCAGGCCGAAGGAGAAGGGGCGGGAGACCTCGACCGGGAGCGCGGGGATGTCGAACTGGGTGGCGCCGGGTGGAGATCGCAACAGCTGGGCGCGTGGCCGCAGCACTGCCGCCGTGGTTGCGCAGAGAGCGACAGCGGCGATGAAGGCGGCGCGGGAGAACGGGAGCGGGAAGCTCACGCGCGCCATCCTAGCAATCCGCATTGGAATGCACCGCTGAAAAGACCTGCTGGAAAAAAAGAGGGCGCCCAGCCGTGGGCGCCCTCGGGACTACGGCTTTGGACGCGAGCTTAGAAGTTCACGTCGTTGACTTCGTTGGCCGGCTCGCCGCTCGGGTTGTTGCCGCCGACCGAGCAGGCCGCGGAAACAGTGGTGGGGAAGACGCGCGAGTCGGTCGAGATCGACCACTGGTCGATGGTGGTGTCGGTGTCGACGTTGCCGCGAGCGCTGCCCGTCCAGCTGGTGGGCGGGCCAGTGACCACGCCGGACGCGGTCGGACCGGTGGTGGCGCAGCCGGCGGTGTAGGTCGAGACGGCGGTGCTGGCGGTGTACTTGAAGGCGTCGAGGTTGACGCCGGTGTCGGTCGAGGCGGTGGCCGGGTTCAGGGCGGTGGTGGTGCGATCCTGCAGCGTTCCGGTGGCGTCGAGGAAGTAAGCGTAGCGGTTGTTGCGCTCCGGCGAGAAGCCCACGATGTTGATCAGGGTGTTGTAGGCGTCCTTCTCCTGGATGTACGCCTTCTCAGCGGTGAAGGCGGCCTTCAGGTTCGCCTTGGCCTCGCTCTGCTTCGACCGCGCCTGGAACTTGATGAAGTTGGGGATGGCGATGGCCGCGAGGATGCCGATGATCGCGACCACGATCATCAGCTCGATCAGGGTGAAGCCTTTGGACAGTTTCTTCATATTGCGTCTCCAGTGATGCTGCGGGGGGTTAGGGGCTAACTGGCCGGCTAAGGTGCAAGCGTCGAGCCGAAATCATTAACTTCTTTAAATTCATGCATTTGACGGCGTCATAGCGAGCGCCCGGCAGCAATTTCTCGACATATTTTGGCGGAGCCTGACAAATTGCGTCCGGCGACCTGGACCCCTGCCGGAGCACAACAAAAGACGAAGGGCGCCCAGGTGGGCGCCCTCCATGGAAAGCCGCTATGAAAGCCGCTGCGGCAGCGCCTGCCTAGAAGTTCACGTCGTTGACTTCGTTGGCCGGCTCGCCGCTCGGGTTGTTGCCGCCCACCGAGCAGGCCGCGGAAACGACGGTGGGGAAGATGCGCGAGTCGGTCGAGATCGACCACTGGTCGATGGTGGCGTCGGTGTCGATGTTGCCGCGAGCGCTGCCCGTCCAACTGGTGGGCGGGCCGGCGACCACGCCGGACGCGGTCGGACCGGTGGTGGCGCAACCGGCGGTGTAGGTCGAGACGGCAGCGCTGGCGCCGAACTTGAAGGCGTCGAGGTTGACGCCGGTGTCGGTCGCGGCGGCCGGGTTCAGGGCGGTGGTGGTGCGATCCTGCAGCGTTCCGGTGGCGTCGAGGAAGTAAGCGTAGCGGTTGTTCCGCTCCGGCGAGAAGCCCACGATGCTGATCAGGGTGTTGTAGGCGGACTTCTCCTGGAGGTACGCCTTCTCGGTGGTGAAGGCGGCCTTCAAGTTCGCCTTGGCCTCGCTCTGCTTCGACCGCGCCTGGAACTTGACGAAGTTGGGGATGGCGATGGCCGCGAGGATGCCGATGATCGCGACCACGATCATCAGCTCGATCAACGTAAAGCCCTGGGTCGGTCTTTTCATGAGTGGCGATCTCGGGAGCGGAGCAAACATGAGGTTCTGCAACTGGTGGACCGGGTGAGCATCTCAGGCATTTCAGCAGGATGGCGCTTGGTGGTGCGGCTGGGAGCGCCAACTTCGGTCTACGGATGACAACATCTGTCACCGGACGCGGCCCATTGGTCAAGCCCGTCTTGTCCGTTGCGTCGAGCGGAGATCTTGGTACGGTGGCGCCCCGATGGCGGTCGCGATCCGAACGGAGCATCTGAGCAAGACCTTCCGGGTCGGCTTCTGGGCGCGCAAGGTCCGGGCCGTCGAGGACGTCTCGCTGGAGGTGAACGGCGGCGAGATCTTCGGCCTGCTCGGCCCCAACGGCGCCGGCAAGACCACCACCATCAAGATGCTGCTCGGCTTCGTGCGGCCCTCGCAGGGCGCGGCCACGGTGGGGGGCGAGCCGGCGGGCTCGCTGGCGGCGCGGCGGCGCCTCGGCTACCTCCCGGAAAATCCGGCGCTCTACGAGTTTCTCACCGGCATCGAGTACCTGCGCTTCGCCGGGAAGCTTTCGGGTCTCTCGGCGCGCGACGCGGCGCTGCAGGCCGATCGACTCATCGAGCAGGTGGGCCTCGCCGGCCGCGCCGACCGCGCCATCCGCCGCTTCTCCAAGGGCATGGTGCAGCGGCTCGGCCTCGCCCCGGCGCTGATCGGCGACCCCGGCCTCGTTATCCTCGACGAGCCGATGAGCGGCCTCGACCCCATCGGCCGCAAGGACGTGCGCGACATCATCTTCCGCCTCCGCGCCGAAGGCCGCACCGTCCTCTTCTCCACCCACATCCTCTCCGACGTGGAGGCGATCTGCGATCGCGTCGGCATCATGATCGCCTCCCGGCTCACCGACTGCGGCACGCTCTCCTCGCTGCTCGACCCCGGCGTCCGCGCGGTGGAGATCGTCGCCAGAAATCTCGCGCCCGACCTCCAGACAAAGCTGGTGGAGGAAGGCGCGCAGGCGATGCAGCGCGACGGCGCCTGGGTGCTGACCTTCGCCGCCGAGGCGCCGGCGCAGGAGGCCATCCGCGCCATCGTCAGCTCGGGCGGCGCGTTGATCTCGGTCGCGCCGCACCGGCAGACGCTGGAGAGCCTCTTCGTCCAGCGCGCGCGGGCGGCGGCAGCGCCCTCCTCATGACACCTGGGGCGTTCGCGCTCTTCGTCGACGCCTGGGTGCTGGCGGTGGGCGCGTGTGTCGGCAGCTTCCTCAACGTCGTCATCGCCCGCGTCCCCAAGGGGCGCAGCATCGTCGCGCCGCCCTCCAGCTGTCCCCGCTGCGGCAAGCGCATCGCCTGGTACGACAACATCCCGGTCCTCTCCTGGCTCTTGCTGCGGGCCAGGTGCCGCAGCTGCGGGCTGCCCATCAGCGCGCGCTATCCGCTGGTGGAAGTGCTCGCGGCGCTGCTCGTCTTCGCGGTCTGGAAGCAGCTCGGGCTGCAGGGGTCGACGCTGGGCTTCGCCGCCTTCGTCTGCGCGCTTCTGGCGCTCACCTTCATCGACCTGGACACCTGGCTGCTTCCGCACCAGCTCACCTGGCCGCTTTTGGCGCTGGGTCTGATCTCGCCGCTGTGGAATGCGGAGCTGAGCTGGATGGAGGCCGGCGTCGGCGCTCTGGCGGGCTTCGGCGTCTTCGCCGCCATCGCGCTTTTCGGCGAGAAGGTGTTGCACAAGGAGACGATGGGCTGGGGCGATGTCTGGCTGCTCGCCGCCATCGGCGCCTGGCTGGGGTGGCCCGCGCTCTTGCCGGTGGTCCTGCTCTCGGCGATCCAGGGGTCGGTGGTGGGCATCGCGCTGCTCCTGCTCGGCCGCGGGCCGGCGGAGAAGGAGCGCGCCGAGCGCGAGCGGCTGGCGCAGGAGATGGCGGCAGCGCAGCCGGCCTCGCCGCCCGCGACGGAGCCTGGCGCGACGGCCGCGACGGAGCTTGGTGCGACGGCCGCGACGGAACCGGGTGCGACGGCCGCGACGGAACCGGTCTCGACGGAGAGCGCGGCGCAGCTCGACACCGACGACGACTGGGTCCCGCCCCCGCACGCGCTGCCTTATGGACCGTTCCTCGCCTTGGCCGCGCTGGAGACCCTGCTGGCGCACGACGCGATCGTGAAGTTGTTCTACGCCGTCTTCGGAAAGCTCGCCGCATGAGCGAGCGCCGCTTCGGCCTGCGCCTGCGGCTCTTGGCCACGCTGGTCGGCGCGGGCCTCCTCTGCGGCGCGCTGCTCTCGGTCTTCCTGCTCCTGCGGGCCCGCGACGAGATCACCCGGCGCCACGTCGCCACCGTGCGGCAGGACCTGCGGGCGGCGGCGGCCTCGATCACGACCAGCTGCGGTCCCGACGCCTCCTGCGCCACGCGAGCGGCCAGCGCCGCCGGCCTGCGCTGGCTGCCGGGGATGCGCTGCGATCCTCCCCGCCGCCGGGGCGCGCAGCTCACGCTCTGCGAGCAGGTGACGGGCGCCGCGCTGATCGGTGAGACCGACCTCGGGCCGGCGGCGGAGCAGGCGCGCGCGCTGGTGGCGCCGACGCTGGGCGCGATGCTGGCGGGCCTGCTCCTGCTGGTGGCGCTGGTCTTCTGGCTGCTCGACCGGCTGCTGGTCTTGCCGCTGGGGCGCATCGACGCCGCGCTCGACGCCATCTCGGCGCCGGGCACCGAGCCGCTCCTCACCGAAGGCGGAGATCTGTTGGGCCGCCTCGCCCCGGCCGTCCTCCGTCTCGACGCGCGCCTGCGCGAGGAGCGCAGCCGGGTGCAGGCGCAGATCGCGCAGCAGCAGCAGAGCAACCGGGAGCTGCTCGCCGCGCGGGAAGAGGTGGCGCGCGCCGAGCGGCTGGCCAGCGTGGGGCGGCTCGCAGCGGGAGTCGCGCACGAGGTGGGCAATCCGATGACGGCGCTGATCGGCTACCTGGGAATCCTCGAGGAGCGGCTCCGCAAGGGCGGCGATCCGGAGGACTACCTGGCGCGGATGTCGCGCGAGGCGTCGCGCATCGACCGCATCCTGCGCGACCTGCTCACCCTGGCGCGCCCGCCGCCGTCGCAACTGGCCGCGGTCGACCTGCGCGCCGCCGCCGACAACGCCCGCGCGCTGGTGACGGCGCAGCCCACCTGGAAGGAGTGCGCGCTCTTGGTGCAGGTCCCCTCCGACCTGCCGCCCGCCCGCGGCGACGAGCATTATGTGGTGCAGGTGCTCCTGAACCTCCTCGTCAACTCGGCAAAGGCGGGCGCGAAGTCGGTGCAGATCGTGGGCAGCGCCGAGGGCGGACGCCCCGTCCTCGAGGTCATCGACGACGGCCGCGGCCTGCCGGTGGAAGCGGCCGCGCGCCTCTTCGAGCCCTTCTTCACCACCTCGACCTCGAGCGAGGGCACCGGTCTTGGCCTCGCGCTCTGCCACGCCACCATGGAACGCTTCGGGGGCTCGATCGCGGCGCGGCCGGGCCCAGGCGGCCGCGGCGCCGTCTTCACGCTGCGCTTCGCAACCTTCCGGGCGGAGGCCTAGGTGACCACTTCGCTCTCGGTGCTGGTGCCCGTCTACAACGAGGAGTACCTGGTGGCGGCCTCGCTCGAGCGGCTCACGCTCCTGGAGGCGAGCCCGCACCTGGACCGCATCGAGGTCATCGTCGTCGACGACGGCTCCACCGACGGCACCGCCCGCGCCCTCGAGCAGTTCCGCGCAGGCCTCGACCCGGCGGGCCGCATCGCCTGGACCTTCCTGCGCCAGCAGCAGAACGCTGGCAAGGGCCGTGCCCTGCAGACCGCCCTCGCGCACGCCACCTGCGAGGTCACCGTGGTCCACGACGCCGACCTCGAGTACCACCCGCGCGACCTGCTCCGCATCGTCAAGGTCTTCGTCGACGAGGAGGCGGACGCGGTCTTTGGCTCGCGCTTCGCCGGCGGAGAGATCCGCCGCGTCCTCCACTACCGCCACCAGCTGGGCAACAAGCTGCTCACCTTCCTGAGCAACCTGGTCACCAACTTGAACCTCACCGACATGGAGACTTGCTACAAGGCGGTGCGGACCTCGCTCCTCAAATCCATTCCGCTGGTGAGCAACGATTTCCGCATCGAGCCCGAGCTCACCATCAAGCTGGCCAAGCGCTCTGCGCGCGTCTTCGAGGTGCCCATCAGCTACTCGGGCCGCACCTATGCCGAAGGCAAGAAGATCAACTGGCGCGACGGCTTCGCGGCGCTCTGGGCCATCGTGCGCTTCGCCGCCAGCGACGCCGTCTACCGCGAGGACGAATACGGCAGCCAGATCCTGGCGCGGCTCTCGCGGGCGCCGCGCTTCAACGCCTGGATGGCCGACACCATCCGCCCCTACTGCGGCACGCAGGTGCTCGAGATCGGCAGCGGCGTCGGCAACCTCACCCAGAAGCTGATCCCGCGGCGCAAGTACGTGGTCAGCGACATCAACCCGCTCTACCTCGACATGCTGGCGCGGCTGCGCATCGATCGGCCGTACCTCTCGGCGAAGTACACCGACGTCACCGACCTGGCCTCCTTTCCGGCGGGCGAGTTCGACACGGTGATCTGCCTCAACGTCGTCGAGCACGTCGAGGACGATGCGGGCGCGCTGCGCAACCTGCGCACGGTGCTGCGCGACGGAGGGCGCGCCATCGTGCTGGTGCCGCAGGGGCAGTGGAACTTCGGCACGCTCGACGAGGTGCTGGGCCACAAGCGGCGCTACCACCTGGCCGGCCTGCGGGCGCTGGCGGAGGGCTGCGGCTTCGAGGTCCACGCGCTGCTCGAGTTCAACCGGGTCGGCACCATCGCCTGGTTCCTCAACGGCAAGATCCTGCGCCGCCGGACCTTCGGGCTCTTCCAGGTCCTGCTGCTCAACGCGCTGACGCCGCTCTTGCGCCTGCTCGACGGCGTGCTGCCGCTGCCGCCGCTCAGCCTCATCGCGGTGCTGGAGCGGAAGCCTTTGGCAACGGCGCGATCGTAAAGCCCGACGACCAGTCGCCCGGCCGGCGCAGGCGCAGTGCCGGGTCGAGCGGCGGCCAGGCGCAGGGCGGGTCCCAGCAGAGATTGTTTGAGCTCAAACGAACGGTCTCGCCGCTCTGCAGGCGCGCGGTCGCGGCCCCTTCGTCGTGGCGCAGCGGAGGCAGATCGCGCCTCCAGGTGAAGAGCGGCGGAGAAGGCAGGAAGGCCCCGTAGGCGACGGCGAGCACCCCCGCGGCGAGCGCCACCCGCGCCGCTCCGTCGAGGGCGGGCCGCAACGCCGAGGTGGCCGCGAGGGCGAGCAGGCCAGCGGTGGCCCAGAGCAGCGGGCCGGCGAAGCGGGTGTCGGGAGCCAGCGTCCACCAGAGGGCGACGCCGAGGACGGCGGCGGCCGAGGCGGCGCTGAGCGCGAACTGGGGACGGCGCCTCCTCGAGGCCGCAGCGCCGAGGGCGATCGAGGCGGCGACGGAGAGCACGGCGGGCAAGAGGAAGGTGCGGTCGTTGAGCCACTCGCGTCCGAACCAGTGGCCGATCCAGGCGCTGCTCGCGATCACCTCCGCATCCGCATGGCCCGGCCAGCGGGCGAAGGCGTGGACCCAGCGGAAGATGCTGACCACCATCTCGTGGTTCATGCGCCAGTCGACGTCGACGGCGAAGGCGGGCGACGGGTAGAGGAGATAGCCGCTGAGCACAAGGCTGTGCAGGATCCACGGCGCGGCGATGGCGACGGCCGCGAGGGCGGCGGCGAAGGCGAACTGCGCGCGCTCGCGCCGCGCGGGGTCGGTGCGCAGCCAATGGGCGGCGGCGAAGAGGGCCATGGGCGCCGCGATGCAGAGGATCGAAGGCTTGACGACGAGGGCGCCTCCGCAGGCGGCGATGATCGCCAGAGTCCGGCGCAGCCCCGAGCGCTGCTGGCGGAGCGCCGGGCCCAGCGCCGCCACCAGCAGGCCGGTGCCGGCCATGGTGACCGCCAGATCGGCGGCGGGAGAGGAGAGGTCGCCGGTGAGGGTGGCGTCCAGCGTGACGCCGAAGAGGAGCGCGGCGAAGAAATCCGCCGCCGCGGGCCGGCGGGGCGGATCGAGGATTCGCCCCAGCGCCGCTGCGCAGGGGGCGATGGCGGCGAGGAGGAAGAGGCCGTTCGCGAGGTGCTGGCCGCGCAGGTGGAACGGCCCGACTCCGAGCGCGGCCACGATCAGATGGAAGGCCTGGTTGAGGGCGAGGAAGGGATGCAGGTTGCCCAGCCCGGGGACGGCCCGGTAGAGCGAATTCCAGCGGACCGTCTGCGTGTAATAGAGCCCGTCGTCGGCGGCGGTGCCGGGCAGGGCGGCGCGGGTCGAGAGCCAGAAGGCGAAGGCGGCGAGGCAGAGAAGCGAAGGCGCGCGGCCGGGCCAGAGGCGCAGCAGATCGCGGCGCTCGAGCAGCAGCCCCGCCGCGGCCAGCGGCCCGAGCAGGATCCAGACGCGGCCGTCGACGGGAATAAAGAGGTGCCAGGCGGCCAGCAGCGGAGCGACCGCGGCGACGCCCAGCCAGAAGGACAGCGGCCAGCCGATGCGCTCGGCAGGCCCGGGAAAGAGCCGCGCCGCCGCGAGGCCGATTCCGCAGAAGGCCGGCAGGAGCAGACACCAGGCGAGGAAAATCTGCAGGGGCGCCGGCACGCGCGGAACGCTAGCACGCCGGCCGCGCGGCTCCTTCGGGAGTGTGGCAGATTGCGCCGCATGAAGTGGCCGCGCATCACCGTCGTCACTCCGTCGTACAACCAGGCGCAGTTCCTCGAGCGCACGCTGGCCTCGGTGCACGGGCAGGGCTACCCGGACCTGGAGCACCTGGTGCTCGACGGCGGCTCGACCGACGGCAGCGTCGAGATCATCCGGCGGTACGCGGACCGCCTCGCCTGGTGGCGCAGCGAGCGCGACGCGGGGCAGTCCGCTGCCCTGCGCGAGGGCTTCGACCGCTCGACGGGCGAGGTGCTCTGCTGGCTCAACTCCGACGACACGCTGGCTCCGCGCGCCCTCGAGCGCGTCGGCCGGATCTTCTCGGAGCGCCCGGAGGTCGACCTGATCTACGGCGGCTTGCGCACCATCGACGCCCACGACCGGCGGCTCTTCACGCAGTGGGCGGCGCTCGACCTGGGCCCCCTCGTCTACGAGAGCGCCTTCACCTCGCAGCCGTCGTCCTTCTGGCGGCGGGCCATCTACCAGAAGGCGGGCGGCGTCGACCCGGCCTATCGCTTCGCCATGGACTACGACCTGTTCATCCGCATGCTGCTGGCGGGCGCGCGGGCGTTGAAGATCCGCCCGGTGCTGGCCAACTACCGCATTCATCCGGCCACCAAGTCGTCGAATCTGCAGCAGGTGTGCGCCGGGGAGGTGGCCCGCACCATCGCGCGCCACGGGCTCGCCAGCGGGTCGAGCCGCGCGCGCGTGCTGCGCAAATATGCCTACCGGCTGCTCCGCTTTGCGCGAGACCCGCTCAACCTGATCGCAGCCGTCGAGTCGCGCCTGCGCGGGCACGGGCCGGAGCCGGTCCAGGACTATCCCTCAGCGCCGCCCTGAGCGCGGCGGGTCTCACGCTGCCGCGGCGCTGCCCAGAAGGCTCCGGTAGATCCCGTCGAGCTGCCTGCCGACGATCTCCCAAGTGTACTTGCGCAGCACCAGCGCGCGGCCGCGCTCGCCCATCTCGGGCCTGACTTCCCGCAGGGCGCGCGCCAGATCGCCGGCGTCGCCGGTGCGAAAGAGCGCTCCGCACCCGTCTTGTCCCGCGATCGACGCTGGGCCGGGCAGGTCGGAGGAGACCACCGGCTTTCCGCAGGCCATCGCCTCCAGCAGGACCATGCCAAACGATTCCTGGTCCGAGGTCAGCGCCAGGCAGTCGCTGGCGGCGAGGCAGGTGGCGACTTCGCCGTGCGGCACGGCTCCGGCGAAGTGGACGCGATCTCCGACCCCCGACTCCCGGGCCAGATCCCGCAGGCTGCCGAGGAGCGGCCCGCCGCCGACAACGAGGAGCCGCATCCGAGGCAACTCGGCCAGCGCCCGCAGCGCCAGATCGATGCGCTTGGACGGGTGCGCGTGGTCGAGCGCCGCCACTACGGCGACCACGAAGGCCTCGGGCGGAATGCCGAGCCGCTCGCGGACGTCGCTCTGGAGACCCGGCCGAAAGACCTCGGCGTCGACGCCGTTGGGCACCTCGACGATCCGCTGTCCGCGCCGCCGGGCCGCCCGCACCGCCGGCAGCCCTTCCGCGAATCCCTGGGAGACCACGCAGATCACCTCGGCTCCGCGCAGCAAGAGCGGCGTCGAGAGGCGATCATAGGCGCCCAGCAGCAGGCCCTTGAGTCCGCCGAAGATGCGCAGGTCGTTGTGGACGGTGACCACCAGCGGCGTCCGTCCGGCCCGCGCGCGCAGCAGCGAAAGCTCTCCGCCGATGAAGGGCAGGTGAAGGTGGATGAGGTCGAACCTTCCTGGCGTGAGCAGTCCCGGCAGCAAGGGTGCCTTGCCGATCTCGAGCAGCGGACGCAGCCGATGGACCACCACCCCGGGTGGATCGACTGGGGCACCCGGGGTCAAGGCCGTGAATACGTGCACCTCGTGCCCCAGCGCCGCGAGGGCGCGCGCGTTGTGGAAGGCGACGTTCCCGACCCCGGCGTAGTAGGGCGGAAAGGAGTGGGTGACGTGCGCGATTCGCAAGCAGCTCCTCCACGGGTTGGACTATGCGCGCAGCCGCGCCCAGACGCGCTCGTGCAGGCGCGAATCGCGCAGGTAGCGCACCCAGCCCGCCGGCCCGAGGCGCAGGAAGCGAGGCGCCAGCGCGGCGGCGCCGCTTTTGTGCCGGCGATGCGCGGCGGCGAGCGCGACGTTCACCTCGACGGAGAACTCGGCTGCCGCCCGGACCCGCGCGGCTTCAGAGCCGGAGACCGCGGCCGCCCAGGGCGCGAAGTGCCGCTCCAGCACGGTGTGGAGCTGCCCGCGAAAGTCCGCGAGGTCGAGCTCTCGCGAGAGCGTCTGCGAGGAGGGATGGATGCGAAAGGCCGAAAGCGATCCGGCCAGAACCCGAACCGGCCCGCGCGCGGCAAGCCGCAGCCAGAGGTCCCAGTCGGCGGTGTACCAGAGCGACTCATCGAGTCCGTCCATCAGCGCCGCGCGTGGAAAGACCGGCGAGGGCATGGCGAGGAAATTCTGCACCAAGAGGCGCGCGTTGAACCGCGCCGGCGCGACGGTGCCGGTGGCGAGCGGCAGGCGCCAGACCCCGAGGCGCTTTCCGCGCTCGCCGATGAGCAGCGCCGGATGCACCAGCAGCGAACAGGGCAGCGCCTGGCGAATCGCGGCGGCGCGCCCGGGGAGCCAGAGATCGTCCTGGTGGAGCATGCAGGCGTACTTGCCCTTGGCGGCACGGAGCGCGGCGTTGGTGCCGGCGACCCAGTTTCCCACCCGGTGCTGTTGGACGAGGCGCAGGGCGAGACGGTCCTGGTAGCGTCGCAGGATCTCGACCGTGCCGTCGGTGGAGCCGTCGTCGGCGACCACCACCTCGATCCCCGCATCGCCTTGCGCGACGATGCTGTCGAGGGCCTCCGCCACCCAGGGCGCGCCGTTGAAAGTGGGCATCAGCACCGAGAGCCACGGCGGCATCTCGCAAAGTGTAGACCACGGATGGCGTCAAGCGGGTAAGATGCGCGCCGGCGATGCGCAAAGAGGATCGAACCGTCCCCATCCCGGCTCCTCCCGCGGCCTTCCTGGAACCCGACGTCTCGGTGCTGATTCCGTGCCTCGACGAGGCCGCCACCATCGGGGAGGCCATCGACAAGGCCCGCGCCGCTCTGCTTGACCTTGGCCTGACCGGCGAGATCATCGTCGCCGACAATGGCTCCTCGGACGGCTCGGTCGAGATCGCCAGCCAGCGCGGAGTGCGCGTCGTCCGGGTGCAGGAGCGCGGCTACGGAAACGCCCTCCGCCATGGCGCGCGCGCCGCCCGCGGCCGCGTGCTGGTCATGGGCGACGCCGACGACACCTACGACTTCGGGGAGATGGGCCGCTTCATCGAGGGGCTGGACAAAGGCGCCGACTTCGTCATGGGCACCCGCCTCGGCCCGGGGCGGATCATGCCCGGCGCCAATCCCTGGCTGAACCGGAAGGTCGGCACTCCCGCGCTCACCTTCGCCTTGAACCGGCTCTTCGGCCTGCGCATCAGCGACGTCAACTGCGGGCTTCGCGCCATCGTTCGCGACAAGTTCGACGCGCTCGACCTGCGCAGCACCGGGATGGAGTTCGCCTCGGAGATGCTGATCAAGGCGGCGGTGATGCGGTTGCGCATCACCGAGGTTCCGGTGACGCTCCACCCCGACCGGCGGATGGGCGGCCGCTCGCACCTGCGCCGCTGGCGCGACGGGTGGCGCCACCTCGAGTTCATGCTGCTGCACGCGCCCGACCAGATGCTCTTCCTGCCGGGACTGGTCCTGCTCATCGCGGCCCTGGTGCTGCTCTTGCCGGTCAGCGCCGGGCCGACGCAGATCCTCGGCCGCTCCTTCGACTTTCACTTTCTCATCCTCGGCGGCGCGCTGGCGCTGATCGGCCTGCAGGGCGTGGTCGGCGCGCTCTTGGTGCGCGATGTGGCCGACCGGGTGCTGCGGCCCAATCGGCTGCTCTCCTCACTCTCGGATTGGCTGACGCTCGGGCGAGGGCTGGCGCTGGGCGGCCTGCTTCTTTTGTCGGGCTTCCTCATGGATGCGGTGGTGCTGGTCCGCTGGGTCCAGGGAAGCTTCGGCAGCCTGAACGAGCCGCGGCTCAGCGCCCTGGGCCTGCTCATCATGACCGTCGGCGCTGAGGTGGCCATCTGCGCCTTCCTCCACGCAGCCATGAAGAAGCACGCCTGATCAGCGCTGGTCGCAGCCGAGGGCGGCTCGCGCGCTGGCGGTCGTTTCCGCCGCACCGGACGCGCTCGACCTCCCGTAGCGGGCCCAGGTCGCGCACGCTGCCGGGCCATCGCCGAGCGCCTGCTGCGTGAAGGCGAGGCTCGACAAGGAGGCGGCCGAATCAGGATCGAGCTCGACCGCGCGCCGGAAGTGGACCAGCGCCTCCGGCTGGTCGTGCCCGAGGAGCGCCAGCTGTCCGAGCGTGTGCTGCGCCGGGGCATAGAGGGGCCACCGGGACGCGGCCCGCTCGGCCAGCGCGCGCGCCTGCGGGAGCTGTCCCGCCTCGAGGTGCGCGACGGCGAGGTTGGTGAGCACGGCCGCCGTCTCCTTGCGGGCCGCCACCTGCTCCAGCCGGGCGATCGCCTCCGGATACTTCTGCAACCCCAGGAGCGCGCCGGCGATGTTCTGCTGGAGCTCGTCGATCAAGACGCCGCGATCTCCCGCGGCTGCGAGGCGCTCTGCCTCCTGCAATTCGACCAGCGCGCGGGCCGGGTCCAAAAGGACCAGCGCGTAGCCGAGGTTCATGTGCCCGCGCGCTTTTCCCGGCGACTTCATGACCACGTCGGTCCAGAGCGCCACGCCGCTCTCCCAGATGGCGTTCCGGCGGTGGAGCGCGATGCCCAGCGCGAGGCAGGCCAGAAGCGCCGCGGTCGAGGCTGCCAGGAGACCAGCGCGGCCGAGGCGCAGCGCGACCTGCACCACTGCTGCCGCGGCGGCGAAGGCAAGGCCGTAGCTCGCCAGGTAGGTGCGGTGTTCGGCGATGACGTCGAGCAGCGGAACGAAGGTGGAGGTCGGCGCGAGGATGATGAAGAACCAGAAGAGTCCGAATGCAAAGGCGCGCGCGGCCGGGTGCGCGCCGCCTTCGCCCCGGCGCCACAGCCAGCCGGCTGCGAAGAGCAGCAGGGCGATGGCGGCGAACCCGAGCGCCGTCCGCGGCTCCAGCAAGGATTCGCTGGGTGGGAAGTCCCAGTCGACGTTCTGCCCCGCCGGCCAGAAGAGCAGCCGCAGGTAGGTCAGGATCACCCGCGGCTCGGTGAGGAAGTACCGGAGCGGCGTCATGGTGGGGACGTCGAATCCGCCCTCGGCGTTTCCGCGCAGGGGACCGCGCAGCAGCTGCGCCGCGAGCGCTGCGGTCATCGCCCAGAAGGGCAACGTCCAGGCCGCGCGCCAGAGGGCGCGACGCGAGCCGGCGGGGGGAAACGCCAGCGTGCAGAGGAGGAGGGTGGCAGGCAAGGTGACCGCCACGGGCTTTGCGGTCCAGGCGAGCGCGAAGGCGAAGAGAGCGCCCGCCCCCGCGGCCACGCGGCGCAGGGCCGGTCCTTCGTTCTCGGCGATCAACGCCAGCCAGAGGGTGAGGAGATACAGGAACGAGGCGAGCACTTCCGCGCGCTGGTAGATGTACGAGACGGCCTCCGTCTGCATCGGGTGCAGGCCGAAGAGCGCCGCCGCGAGCCAGGCGGCGATGAAAGGCTCTGGCCAGCGGATGCGCCGCAGCAGCAGCAGCGCCAGCGCCAGCGCCAGCAGGACCGCCCCGAGGTGCAGCCCCAGATTCACCAGGTGGTAGGGCCGCACCGCCAGCGCGGTGGCGCGGTAGTTGAGCGCCGCGGTCAGGTCGGTGAGCACGTGGAGCCGCCCCAACATTCCCGGCTCGAGGAAGAGGCGCGGGTTCTTGACCAGCTGGTTCTGGGCGAGGCCGCGCAGGTCGTCGAACTGCAGCTCACCGTCGAGGGAGCGGGCGTACCCTGCGTAGATGGCGCCGAGCAGGATGACGACGAGCAGCGTCCGTCCGCCGCGCGGCCACCGCATCGGGCTGCCGGCCGGGCCTCCGCTCACGCGCCCTTCCTCGCCTCGAGATAGAGGGAGACGAACTTTCGATCCTCGGCGTCCAGGTCGACGAGGAGCGCTGGCTGGGCTCCTTGCCGGAATGCCTGCCGGGTGATTTCGGAGAACCCGCAGCGACCGGCGTAGACCGCCAGCGTCTCGAAATCCCAGGCGGAGAGGTGTCCATACTCCTGGGTCACGAAGCTGATGGCCTCCAGCGGAGTGGAGAGAACGCGCCTCGCCCGGGCCGGATCGGTGCTGCCGGAGAACATCACCCGCTCCCAGGCGGCGAACCACTGCTGGTCGCCGGCGGAGTAATGGCGGATGAAGAGCGCGAGGTCCGGCACCACGATGCGCAGCAGGCCGCCCGGCTTGAGGATGCGATGACATTCCCGCAGCAGGGCGTCGCTCTCGGCATAGGTGAGATGTTCGACGGTGTGCTCCGAAAAGACGCCATCGAAGGCGTTGCTCTCGAGCGCCAGCGGATAGCGGAGATCAGCCCCGTAGTCGATCTTCGGGGTGGTGAAGAAATCCAGGTTGAGAAAGCCGGCGAGGATCTGGTCCCCGCAGCCGAGGTTCAGGTACCGGGGCGCGTCCGGCCCGCCCGGCGGCGGACGCTGCAGCAGCCGGCCGAGGCGCGAGACGATCTCGAAGGCCACCGTCCCTCTGCTGGGGCCGGGAAGAAAGAACAGCAGCTTGCCGATGGCGAAGCTGATGACCCGCAGCACCAGTCTCATTCCGACTCCCGGAGGCGGGCAGAGCGCTGCGCGTCAAGGATCTCCCGCACCGCCCGGACGGTCAGGGGGATGAAGAGGAAGAAGCACCTGCTCTTGATGCGGAACACGGCCCAGGTGCGCCGGTGGAGAGCGTCGAAGAGATAGGAAGAGAGCAGCTGCGTGGTCAGGGTGGCGATGGCGGCGCCCCTGATTCCAGCGCGGGGAATGAGCACCAGGTTCAAGCCCACGTTGAGGGCGGCCCCGAGGATGTGCCGGTAGAGCGTGTAGTGGTTGAGGTTCTCGAGCAGGTACCATTGATTGCTCACCAGGCCCGAGAAGATGAACAGTCCCGACCAGCACTGGATGGCGAGGACGGTGGCCGCGCCCCGGTACTCCTCGCCGAAGAGGATGCGGACGATGGGGCGGGCGAGCAGCATGCTGGGGATCGCCACCGCCAGCGCCAGCCAGACCATGAGCAGGAAGAGCTGCTCCAGCCGCTGGTAGTACCGCGGCTCGCCCTGCTGCTTGGAGGCGACGACCGCGGGAAAGACCGAGGAAGTGATCGCCAGCGGGATGAAGTACCAGGCCTCGGTCAGTCGGGCCGCCGCGGAGTAGATGCCGACGTCGCGGTCTCCCAGCATCTGTCCGATCATCACCTGGTCGATGCGGATGTAGAGCGTCACGAAAGCGGCCGAGAGGAAGAGCGGCCAGCTCTGGCCGAGGAGCTCCCGCGCCCGCAGGAGGGAGAAGCGCCAGCTGTTCAGGGTGTGGCCGGCGAGCCGGTAGGCGACGATGAGCCCGTAGGCGCCGAGCACGATCTCGCCCGCCGCCGCCCAGACGAAAGCGAGCAGCGGCGCCTTGGCCAGGATGAGCGCGATCTTGACCAGGCTGACGAGGAGAAAGGCGGCGTTGCGGGCGGAGACGGTGAACTTGGAGCGGACCTGGGATTGAAACCAGAAGTCGATGGTGTCGAAGGCCTGGAAGATGTTGCCGGCGGCGATGATGACCACCAGCGCCAGCGCCGGATCGCCCGCTGGGCGCGCGAGGTGGATGGCCAGCGCTGACAACGCCAGGGTGACGAACCCGCCGGCCAGCTTGAGCGCGAAGGCGGTGCCGAGCGTCTCGTCGGCGCAGGCTGGTTCGCGGACGATGTTGCGGATGACGATGCTGTCGAGCCCGAGGTTGGCGAAGGCCGAGAACAAGGCGGCGAAGGCGAGGGCATAGTTCAGGCCGCCGAACTGGGTTGGACCCAGGTAGCGGGCCACCCAGAGCGCGACCAGCATGCCCACCGCGATGCGCAGGACCCGGTCCGCAAACAGCCAGGCGGTGTTGCCGATCACGTCCTTCAGGTGGGGCCGGCCTTCCAGCCAGAGACGCGCGGTGCCGGGGAGCAGCCGGTCCCAGGGGGTGCTCATCGGAAAGCGCCGGAGGATCGATCGCGTGTTTCCTGCTCGGGATTGGCGCGCTCCATTCGGCCGCGATGATACCCCTGCGCCATACACAAGCTAAGCTTTTGGTGATAGAAGCGGCCGGTCTTTGCAGGGAGGGCGCGGCGTCTTCTGCCAACAGGCGGTGCGGGGTGGACACAGGCGGCGGTGACGTGAAGGAAGTGCTGGCGATCATCCCTGCCCGCGGCGGCTCGAAGGGAATCAAGCGGAAGAACCTCGTGCTGGTGGCGGGAAAGCCGCTGGTGGTCCACTCCATCGAGCACGCGCTTGGGTCGCGGCGCGTCTCCCGCGTGCTGGTGTCGACCGAGGACGAAGAGATCGCCGCGGTGGCGCGGGCGGCGGGGGCCGAGGTTCCCTTCCTGCGGCCGCACCTGCTCGCTGGAGACGAGGTGCTCGATCTTCCCGTCTTCGAGCACGTCCTGCAGACGCTCGCGCAGCAGGAGCGCTATACGCCCGACCTGGTCCTGCACCTGCGCCCCACCGTGCCGCGGCGCAAGCCGGAGTGGATCGACGACGCCATCGACCTGCTCGCGAAGAGCGGGCGCGCGGACTCGCTCCGCTCCGTCTCGAAGCCGGCCCAGCATCCCTACCGCGTCTTCCGCATCGGCGCCGACGGCTTTCTCGACCCGGTGATGAAGCACGAACACCCGACGCCGTATCTGCTCCGCCGCCAGGACCAGCCCGCCATGTACCACTACAACTGCGTGATCGACGTGACGCGTCCGGCGACCATCCTCCAGCAGAAGTCGATGACCGGGGATCGCATCCTTCCCTTCATCCTCGATCCCGACGAGGTCATCGACATCGACACCCCGCGGGATCTGATGGTGGCGCGGTTCCTCCTGGGCGAGGCGCCGTGAAGGTCCTGGTCGTCGGCGCGGGGATGTACGTCGCTGGCCGGGGCACCCGCGGCCTCGGCACCATCCTGCCCGCTCTGGCGCAGGCCTCCCGGGCCGGCGAGGTGCGCGGCGTCACCGTGGTGGCGACGCAGCCGGAGAACGGCCCGCTCATCGAACAGGCGGCGTCGCGGGTCAACGCGCTCCTCGGAACTTCGCTCGAGGCCAGCTACCTTTCCCTGCGCGGGACGCTGGCCGCGACCCTTGCGGGCCTCCACTTCGACTGCGCCATCGTCTGCGTGCCCGACCACCTCCACTTCGAGGTCGCGCAGCAGCTGATGGGTCTCGGCATCCACTGCCTGATCGTCAAGCCGCTCACCCCCACGCTGGAAGAGGCGCGCCGGTTGGTCGGGCTGCAGGAAGCACGCGGCCTGCACTGCGCGGTCGAGTTTCACAAGCGCTTCGACGAACAAAATCTCCTGGTGCGCAAAGCCATCCGCGAGGGGCGCCTGGGGCGGCTGCTCTACCTGGTGGTCGCTTACAGCCAACGCATCGACCTGCCCCTGCAGACCTTCCGGGCCTGGGCCGATCGGACCAACATCTTCCAGTATCTGGGCGTGCACTATGTCGATCTCATCTACTTCCTCACCGGCTTCAGGCCGGCGCGGGCGATGGCGGTCGGCACCCGGGGCGTCCTCGACGGGCGCGGGGTGAAGACCTTCGACTCGGTGCACGCCACGGTGGTGTGGCAGGGCGCGCAGCCCGGGGAGGAGATGATCACCCAGTTCGCGGTGGGCTGGGTCGATCCGGCCTCGACCAGCGCGCTCTCGGATCAGCGGTTCGTCCTGGTCGGAAGCGAAGGGCGCATGGAGCTGGACCAGAAGGATCGGGGCGTGACGCTGGTGACCCAGGCGGAAGGGATCGAGTCGCTCAATCCCTACTTCTCGATGATCCTGGAAGACGCCGGTGGCGCGCCCGCCTTCCAGGGATACGGGTACCGCAGCATCGAGCGCTTCCTCCTCGACGTGGGCGATGTGATCGCGGGCCGGGTCGAGGCAAAAGCGCTCGAGGCCAGCCGCCCCACGCTCCGGCAGTCGCTGGTCTCGACGGCGGTGGTCGAGGCGGTCAATCAAAGCCTGCGGGCGGGCGGCGAATGGAGGCCGGTCGATGATCCGGCTTGACGCGCGCCTGCTCGAGGGCATTTTCGTCCGGGAGCTCGAGGCTGCCAAAGTGGAGAAAGCCTCCGTCGACCACGTGGTCGCCTCGCTGCTCCAGACCTCGCTGCGGGGCGTGGACTCGCACGGCATCCAGCTCTTTCCGCACTACCTGCGCGCGGTGCGGGCCGGACGCGTCAACCGCGCGCCGCGCTTCTCCGTCGAGAGCTCGGGGCCATCCACCGCCACCCTCGACGCCGATCACGCCTTCGGCCACTGCTCCGGCGCGGCGGCCATCGATCTCGCCCAGGAGCTGGCGGCGAAGACCGGCGCCGGCGTGGTCAGCGTCCGCCACTCGACCCACTTTGGCGCGGCCGCCTACTTCGCGCTGCGCGCCGCGGGCAACGGCTTTCTCGGCTTCGCCTTCACCAATGCGGACGCGCTGGTCAAGACCTTCAACGGGCGCTCGGCGTTCTTCGGCACCAACCCCATCTGCTTCACCGCGCCGCTGGAACGCGAGGAGCCGCTCTGTCTCGACCTGGCCACCTCGCTCGTCTCCTGGAACAAGGTCCGCAACCGGCTTGCCTCGGGCGAGGCGCTCGAGCCGGGCTGGGCCTTCGACGCCGAAGGCGAGCCGACGCTGGATCCCTCCCTGGCGCGCTCGCTCAATCCGGCCGGCGGGTACAAGGGCTTCGGCCTGGGGATGATGGTGGAGGTTCTCACCGGGTTGCTCGCCGGCGGCCCGGTCGCCACCGAGATCCTGCCCATGTACGGAGCGCCCATCGAAGCGCGACGCTCGATCAGCCACTTGTTCATGGCGCTCGAGATCCGGCGGTTCGCCGACCCCGGCATCTTCCGCCAGCGGCTCCAGCGCATGGTCGACGGCTTGCGCGCCTTGCCCGCTCCCGCGGAGCCGGTGCTGGCGCCGGGCGACCCGGAAAAGCACGCCTTCGCCGAGCGCTCGCGGACCGGCATCCCCGTCTCCGACGCGCTCTTCGCCTCGCTGCTCGAGGTGAGCGACCGCTTCCGCGAGGCCGTCTGCCCGTGACGCGACTCCTCGACATCGTCAACTTCAACGCCGACGCCTCCTGCCTGTCGGCGGCCGAATGGCTGTCGATCCTCGAAGGGGGCGAGCAGTCGCGCCTCTGCCGCTGGCTCGAGCTGTTCGTCGCGCTGAAGCGCAAGGTGGTCATCGGCTTCGTGGGCGCCACCATCGCCGACATGGCCATGTTCAACCCGGCCGCGATCGCGCTGGTCAACGCGCACCCCGACATCTTCGAGATCCTGCTCCGGCCCTTTTCCCACGACATCGCGCTGCTGCGCTCCCCGCGCGGTTTCGCCCTCAACTTCGCGCTGGGCCGCGCCGTGGTTCGACGCGAATTCAGGAACGTCGTCGATTTCTTCCTGCCTCCGGAGTTCATGCTCACGAACACGCAGGCCAAAGTGCTCGCCGATCTCGGGGTGGCCGGGGTCTTCATCAATCCTGCCCGCTTCACGCCCGAGCTGCAGCGGCGGATTCCGGCCTTCCCTTATCTGCTCGACGTGGTCTTCGGCGCCCGGCTTCCCTGCCTTCCTTTCCAGGGCACGCTCACCGATCGGTACCTCGACGCGCTCCACGCCTTCGAGAGCGGCCCCTGGAACGAGGCGGTGTTCGAGGCCGGGCGCGACGCGGTGCTCGGGGCCGGGCGCGACGCGCCCATCCTCACCTGGCGCGACGGCGAGAGCAGCTTCCTCATCCCCGACGGGATCGAGCGCGAGCGGGCCTGGCTCGAGGGCGAATCCAGCCGCATCGAGCGCAGGAGCCTGCGCGGCGCGCTCGAAAAGATCCAATTCTCGACGGAGGCGGGGACGCAGCCGGGTCTGGCGCGCGCCTATCCCGTCCACTCGTTTTCGGCCTGGTTCAAGGAGTTCCGCATGCTCGGGTTTCTGGGGCGCATCGCGCGCATCGAGGAGCAACTCGAGGCGCTGCCGCGCGACCTCCAGGTCATCTGGCTCCAGGTGATCAACTCCGATGTTCTCTCGGCGGTCGAGAAGGATTCGCCCGTGGTCACCCTCCAGCCCAGGCCCGGGGCGGGTCAAGCGCCCCCGACGCGACACACCATCTGGCGGAGCGAGCGCGGGTTCGAGGGGGAGGACTGCCTGGCAATCCTCGAGGCGCTCCTTTTGGCGCCCGGCGACGACGAATACCTGCGCACCTCCGGCAAGCCGCATCTCCAGAAGCTGCGCGCGCGCATCGAGTACGTCCGCCGGACCGCGTCGCCGGAGGCACCGTGAGCGCCAAGGCATCGCTGCGCGGCGTCGCCGACTGGTGCCTGGGCCCGCGCCTGCAGGAAACGCTGTGGGGCGCCTACCTGCGGCTGACGGCGCGCCCCCTCGAGGAGAACCGCCGCCTGATCGGGCTGCACCAAGGCGCGCAGCGCTGCTTCGTCATCGGCAACGGACCCTCCCTCAAGGACCTGGACCTGAAGCCGCTCGCCGACGAGTACACCATCGGCGCGAACAGCTTCTACAAGCACCCCGACGCCTCGGTGGTCGGGCTCGACTATCTCTGCGTTTACGACCCGCACTTCATGCAGGACGACCCCAAGGCGGTCGACTGGCACCGGACCCTCGCCGAGAAGCTGCCTTCCGCGCGCTTCCTCCTCCACGAGTCGGCCCGAGCGTTGGTGCGGCGACACGGGCTCTACCCGGGACGCGAGCTGTATTACCTGCGCCCCGGAATCGCGGCTCGCCGTGCCGAGGCGGTGAACCTCGACCTCAGCCTCCCGCTCAACGTCGGCGTGACCACCGGCAGCGCGGTCGGCATCCCGCTCGCGCTCTGCCTCGGCTTCAAGGAGATCTACCTGGTGGGATTCGACTGCAACTGGCTCGAGAACACCAACCAGAGCTACCACTTCTACCAGACCCACGAGCACTTCCCCGAGTTCGACTCGGTGGCCCGGGACAACCGCGGCAGCACCTACGAGATGGAGCTGAGCTCCTGCCTGCGCGAATTCCAGAGCCACCGCTTCCTGCGGGAGAAGGCGGAGAGCCTGGGAGTGCGGATCGTCAACGCCACCCGCGGCGGCCTCCTCGACGTCTACCCGCGCCAGCCCTTCGAGGATTGCTTCACCCGCTGAGCCCGCTGTCGCCCGGAGTCATCTCCTCCACGATCGGACCGCTTCGCAGACCCGCCCGGCCGCTTCCAGCGGCAGCTGCGGGTACATCGGCAGGCTGAGGATCTCACCGCAGACGCGCTCGCTGACCGGGAGATCGCCGGCGATCGCGACCCGCCCGCGGTACGCCGGCTGCAAGTGCACGGGCTGCGGATAGTGGATGGTGGTGCCGATTCCCTCCGCCTTCAAGTGGGCGCGAAGCGCGTCCCGCTCTGCGCAGCGAACCGCGTACTGGTGATAGCAGTGCTCCGCGCCGGCCCGCGCCGCCGGCAGGACCAGCACCTCCCGGGGGAGCCGGTCTCCGTAGAGGCGCGCGAGCGCGCGTCGCCGCGCATTGTTCTCCGCGACCCGAGGCAGCTTCACGCGCAGGATGGCCGCCTGGAGCTCGTCGAGCCGGCTGTTCAGGCCGGGGATCTCGCTGAGGTACCGTTCTTTCCAGCCGTACTCGCCCAGCCACCGCGCGCGCCGCGCCAGCTCCGGGTCCTGGGTGACGATGGCGCCGCCGTCGCCGATTCCGCCGAGGTTCTTGGTCGGATAGAAGCTGAAGGCGGCGATGTCGCCGAAGGTGCCGGTTGCTTTTCCCTCCAGCAGGGCGCCGTGGGACTGGGCGCAGTCCTCGATGACGAAAAGCCCGTGCTCGCGCGCGCTCTCGAGGATGGCCGGCATCGCCGCTGGCTGACCATAGAGGTGGACTGCGATCACTGCCTTGAGTCGGCCACCGCCGCGAAAGGCGCGGGCTGCCTCGGCCAGCCGCCCGGCGCAGATGGTGTAGCTGGCCTCGTCAATGTCGACCAGCACTGGCTCCGCGCCCGCCAGCTCGATGGCGGCCACGGTCGCGACCGCGGTGTGCGAAACGGTGAGGACCTGGTCGCCGCGGCCGATCCCCAGCGCCCGCAGCGCCAGATGCAGGGCATCGGTGCCGTTGGCCACGCCCACTGCCTCGCGGACGCCGACGAAGGCCGCGAACTCGGACTCGAAGGCGGCCACCTGCTTGCCCTTGATGTACCAGCCGGAGGCGAGCACCTCCGCGATGGCGGCGTCGATCTCCTCCTTCTGCTCGAGGTATCCGGCGCGCGGGTCGGTTTGCACCACGGTCATGCGGGTCCCGGTCAAAGGTAGTGAGGGAGCTGCGCGCGAAAGAAACGGAGCGTTCTCTCGAGCCCGGTGGTCAGGCCGACCTTGGGCTCCCAGCCGAGCGCGGCCCGGATGCTGGAGAAGTCGGAATAGTAATCGCCGATGTCGATCTGTTTGCGCTCCTCGGGGAAGGGCCGCACCAGGTAGCTGCCAGAGCCGTTGGCCGCGATCAACTGCTCGGCGAGCGCCTTGAGGGTGACCACTTCCGCGCCGCCGAGATTGTAGACTTGGCCGCGCGCCTGGTCGCTGGTGGCGGCGGCCAGGAGCGCCTCCACCGCGTCGTCGACGTAGGTGAAGTCGCGCTTCTGTTCGCCTCCCCAGACTTCGAAGGGCCGGCCCTCGAGCAGGGAGCGGATCCAGATGCCCACGAAGGTCTGCCGCGCGTCCTTGATGCGCATCCCGGGGCCGTAGGTGTTGGTCAGGCGCAGGACCGTGGTGCCGATGCCGTAGACGTCGTTGTAGAGGATGTGGAACCACTCGCCCGCCAGCTTGTTGATGCCGTTCACGTCCACGGGGTGGATGGGGTGGCGCTCGTCGACCGGCAGATATTCGGGCCTGCCGTAGAGCTGGCGGGTGCTGGCGAAGACGACGCGGATCTCCCGGTTGCTGGCCCGGCAGGCCTCGAGGATGGTGAGCTGCGCGCGGCAGTTGATGTCCAGATCGGTGAGCGGATCGGACATCGAATCGAGGTGGCTGGTCTGCCCCGCCAGGTTGAAGAGGAAGTCGTGACCCTGCACCAGGTAGCGCATGCTGTGCGGGTCGCGCACGTCCGCCACGTTGAGGGTGACCCCCTCGCGCAGGTCGGCGATGTTGAAGAGGTTGCCTCCGTATTCTGGGACCAGGCTGTCCACCAGCACCAGCTTGGCTCCCAGGCCCTTCAGCCGCCGCGCCAGGTTCGATCCGATGAAGCCGCATCCGCCGGTGATGAGCACGCGCGCGCCGTCGAAGGAGAGGGGCTTCTTCATGGGGTCGCCCGCCGCTGCAGGATGAAGCCTCGGTAACGCGCGCGCACCGGCCCGATGCGCAGGTTCTGGCCGAGGTGCGAATCGAAGTCGGCGACGGTGTCCCAGTGGCGCAGGAGAGCCGCGCGCAGCCGCGCTTCGCTGAAGATCCAGCAGGGGTAGCGCGCCCGATGGATGGAGGGCGGCACCGTCTGGATGGTGAGGAGGTCGCGCTCGCCGCCGTGGACAGGAGTGAGATCGAGGACGGCAAAGCGGAAGCGCGGACCGGCCGCCTCGAGGAAGGAATAGGGGTCGGGCAGGTACTGAAGCGCGCCGGAGAGGAGCAGCGTCCCGGACGGGCGCGCGGCCAGGCAGGCCTCGATGCTGTCGTAGAAGCGCAGCCGCCCCGTCTCGAAGTTTTCCTTTCCGCAGGCGACGAAGCCCGGCTGCTCGACGATGCTCCAGTTGACCTCAGCGAGGTCGGCCAGGAAGTGGCGGTTCTGCTGGAAGGTCGTTCCCAGGCCGCCGCCGAAATCGAGCAGGTCGAGACGCCCGCCGTTGCGCGCGGCGATCCAGAGGAGGCCCGCCAGCAGCGGCCAGGAGTATTCGATGGCGTCGAAGAGGACCGAGTCGCGCTCGTAAGCGGCTTCGCCGCGCTTGACCTTTTGCGCCGCCGCCTTGACGCTCTCGAGGATGGACGCTGCGTCGTAGCCCGGGCACTGTGCCAGCGCCGCGCTCCAGGAGGAGTAGTCTCCCGCCCAGGTGCAGCCGCCGCCCAGGAGCCGGGCCGCGAAGCCGGTCAGCGCCGGCGGCAGCCACGCCTTGGCAAAGGTCTTCACGGCCTCGAGGCGCGTCATGGTCGGCCCAAAGGGAGGTCGGCGCTCCCTGCCTGCGGCGCCCACAGCTGGGTCCCCGACCAGAGCAGCCGCGCCACGCTGGCGGGCCGGGTCAAGAGCTGGAGCAGGCGCCGCAGCCCCGTCCGCAGGGACCGCCAGCTCCTGGCGCGGCCAATGCCGATCCCCTCCCGGACCAGCGCCGCCTCGTGCCGGGTCAGCTCGAGCAGGTAGGGCTCGAAGACGTGCCGTCGAAGCACCGGCACCATTTCAACCCCATAGCTGCGCAGCCCGGACTCGTAGAGCGATCCGGCCAGGTGTTTCAGTCCCTGGAAATGGAAGCAGATCAGCTCCTGCCCGTCGACCCAGACCGCCGAGCCGTCGGAGCGGACGCGCGCGACGTCGAGGTTCCACGGCGCGGCGTCGACGCCCTTGTGCCCGAGGATCTTCACCTTGTCGAAGAGGCGGGGAAATCGATCGAGGTACTTCTGATCGCCCATCCGTTCCGGTTCGACGCGGTCGTAGCACCACTCGATGCAGCGCTCGCGCCACCAGTTCAGGCAGGCCAGCCCCGCGAGGTCGCGACGGAAGCTGAGCCAGCCGACGTTGAAGCGCCCGAAGGCGTCGAGGTGCCGCAGGTGCGGGAGGAAGCGGTGCTCGACGATGGCGACGGAGTCCCCCCCCAGCTCGGCGAAGGCAGGTTCGGACGAGGCGAAGAAGCGCAGGTCGGCGTCGAGATAGGTGATGAGCTCGACCTCGGGAAAGCGGTCGAGCACGAAGCGGATCCAGCAGGGCGTGCTGGTGAAATAGTATTCGAGCAGCGTGCGCCCGGCCCGCGCCGCCGCAAACTGCGGGTCGTGCGCTTCCAGCGCGCTGCTGGGAATGGCCACCAGGTCCGGGAGCGCCGCCCTCTTCAGATACGCAAAGGTCTCCTCGTCGAAGCAGCAGACGTAGAGCCGCGCCGACGGATGGTGCGCGCCCAACGAGTGGTAGAGCGAGAGTCCGCGCGAGAGGTAATTCTTGTCGAAGTAGGTGCAGAAGTGACGCACCGGTCCGGTCGGGGCTGGCGCGGTCATGAGCGGGCGAACACCACATCGACCTGCAGTTGCTGTCCGGTCCGGGGATCGACGAACCCGGGCTCGATGGAGACGGGCGCGAAGGCGCGCTCGCCGAGGTAGGAGACCAGATCGCAGAGCAGGGTGTCGCCCTGGTACAGGTGCCGGAGCGAGCACTCCAGCTGGACCAGCTCGACCCGCCGCAGGCTCTCTTCTCCTCCCTGAAGGACGCGCCGCTCGTAGCCCTGGGTGTCGATCTTGAGGAAGACCCGATCGTCCGCGCGGGCGACTTCGGGGAGCACTTCGTCCAGCGTGCGCACGCGGATGTCCTCGCTGCCCACATACCGGCTCTCGGGCGCGGCCCCGGCATGCGACTCGAGCATCGGGAGCAAGGAGCTGCTCCAGGAATTTCCCGAGACGTGGATGGTGGTGGCGGTGGTCTTCTCGCCGAGCGCGATCTGCTGGCAGGTCCACGAGGAGTCGCCGGCGGTCCGGGCGCGAAGC
>JANXXR010000624.1 GCA_025350525.1 Deltaproteobacteria bacterium | reverse complement strand
CCGCCGCCTCGCCGGCTCCGGCGACAAGAAGCGCGACGATCGCGAACCCGCGACGGCAAGAAGTCATGATGGTCCCCTCTCGACCAGGGACGCTGGCACAGCACGCGCGGGCCTGCACGCGACGGCCGCGCGCCGAGCCGGGATCCTGGCCACCGCGGCTGCCGGGCTGACCGTGCAGAATTCCAGGCGCCTCAGCGGCCGAGCGCGATCGACCATTCGACGCGGATTCCGGCCTGCCCGTCCTGGCTACAAGTTTCATCCGCGCGAAGACGGTGTAAGACTCGACACGTGATCGACTTTCTTCAGTTCGTTTCTGGGCTGGCCGCGGATATCGTTCGCCGTCGCGTCGAACTGGTTGCGGAGAACGCGCTTCTTCGGCAGCAGCCCATTGCCGCCGAGCGGAAGGTTGCCGATCGCATCCGCTGGACTCCGTGGTAGCGCTTCACGATTGTTCTCGCCGCGCGAGTCGCGCCAGCTTGGCGTGAAGCAACCCTGCTCATCCAGCCCGCGACCATTCTTCGCTGGCAACGCGCAGGATTCCGCGCGTGCCGCGCTCATCCGCGCAAATGACCTCATGTTGCCACCCGCGAGCGTATCGTATATGTTACGCAGATGGGCCGCGTGAAGGCGAAGACAGGGTTCGACAAGTACGTTCAGGCGCGGATGCGCGATCGCAAGTTCGCCTCCGCCTACACAGAGGCGCGCGCCGAGATCGATGCGGTGGATGGCCTCATGCGCCAGCTCGATGAGGCTCGCAAGCGCGCCCGGCTGAGCAAGGCTGACCTGGCCCGCCGGGTGAGCGCTCCCCAGGAATCCGTCAGGCGGCTCCTCACCGCCAGGAGAACCAATCCAACCCTGCAAACGGTCGTCCGTCTGGCCCGGGCAGTGGGCCTGCGGGTTCGGTTCACCAAGGACGCCGCACCGCGGAGTCGCCGCACATCGGCGCACGCCGAGGCGTAGTCGGCCGGTCAGGTCAGAACGCTTCGCGGCTTCCTGCTCTTGAACTCTCCCACGAGCGCCAGGATCTCGTCGTACTCCCGCTCCGAGAGCTTCGTCTGGAACGGCTTGTCCTTTCCGGCGATCAGAACGAGGCTCGGCCCCCCGAGTCCGAGTTGAGCGCCCTCCCTCTCGAGAACGCAGAAGAGCCTGTAGTGGTGACGGTTGGGCCCGTCGACTCGCACTTCGTAGATGCCGCTCATCTTGCCATGCATGGCTTCCCACTTGCCGCCGCCGCTGAAGGCTGGAGGTGGGGCGTCCGCCACCGCGCGAACGACTGCGATCATCGTGGCGCTCACCTTGATGGGGCTCATATCGAGGAAGGATCTCGCGGGAACGGCCTGGGCCGGATCGTCGGCCGGATGCCGCCGGAAGAAATGGACTCGCCACGGCTGCCTAGGCAGCGCGCCCGGAGCGCGCTTGGATCGTTTTCCGGTCATGGTGTGGAGGATTGTGTTCGATGACAGGACGCAAGCCACGCTTTCAGATCGCGGCCCTCGACTTGTACCGCTCCCTCGAACTTCACGTACTGAAGATCTCCGCGGTCGCAGGCGGAGTAGACGCTGGACTTCGGGACCTTCAGGAAGGCGGCCACCTCGGCGATGGTAAACAGCTGGTCATCCGGGATGCCGCCGACGACCGAGGCGGGCAGGGCGCCCGAGGGTGGCGTCAGCCCGGCGTCAGTAGCGCCGTTGATTCCGGCTGCATCGGCTTGCAAAACTGCCGTGCTCGCGGGCTCCGCGAGCGTGTCAGATTCCAACGACTTGACTCCGGTTGCATCGCGATGCACATCCTCATCGGCGCCTTGCCAAGGCGAAGGTCGCCGGTTCGAATCCGGTGTTCCGCTCCAACTCGCCCGGATTCCGCGTAGTTAGCGGGTCCGGGTTTTTCCATGGGCGTCGCCTTTCAAGGCGACGCCGTCGGTTCACAACGATTTGCCGAGACGGAGACCGACGCCCGTCGTTCTGCGACATTGCGAACGCAGTGAGTGGGCGCGCTGACGACGGCTGCTCCTTACTGGAACATCGGTGGAACATTTGCAGTCCCTTCGGTGCGCTCGGCTTTGCGTCGCGTGATCTGAGATCGCGGGAGATGACAATGCCCAAGGAGCGAGCGGCGTGGAGCCGCGTGCAACGACTCACAGGGCGTCGATGGTCTAGGGATCCTGGTGACGGGCCGCGGCAGGACGATGGCCGTTGGGAGCGCGATCGAGAATGTCGGGCGAATGTGGACTTACTTAGCGAGTTGTTCGCATCAAGGGTTCGGGTGCCCGCGCGATCACGAACGGGAACTGTTCGTGAAACGGTTCGCGAAGGATTCGCCTTTTCCTGGAAGCAATGACAGCTCGAGGGCATGCGTGGTGCGTCAGCTGGCGGCGGGAACAAGTGAGGCGACGGCTCGCGCAGCGAGGAAGAGTCCGAATCCGAAGACCGTGTGCGTGACCAGGCTCTTGACGCTGTTGAAGACGGGATTGGCCGTCTTGGACGACGCGACCCCCGCGCCCAGTGCGGGCTGCAGAACGAGCAAGGGCGCGAGGACCGTCACGCCCCCGATGAGCAGCGCGGGAAGCAGCGTCGGCGCGCGCGCCCACTCGAGTCCGAAGGTCGCGACCAGGAGCGCGGCGAAGGTCACACCAATCGAGTAGTGCGCGGACCAGCCGATCAGCAGCTCGCCTCGAACCGCAGCCGTCCTGGCGATGCTGGGGTGGATGAAGCGGCCCTTAGGGATGTGACCGATCCAGCGCCCGAGGAGCGCGAAGTTCAGTGAGGAAACGCCGAACCGCCGGAGCACGGCTGCCCAGAGGTCCATGGTCAGCGTGGCGCCGGCGCCGATAAGGATGCTTCGGAGAACGAACTCTGTAGTCGTGGTCATGGAACGGCTGCCGTACGGCGCAAGGCCGGAATGCGCTGCTTACCCGCCGCTTTGGGGTGCGCGGATCGCTGGATGAAGAACTCGGCGACGAGCGCGTTGATGGCCCACCCCGCACCCATGGCGATGGCTCTCGACAGCTCGCTCCTGAGCGACGGGGGCAATCATCAATGGAACGTGGGTGAACACCTGGGTCCCGGCGCCCATGCCCAGGGCGTAGGCCCGCATCATCCATGCGCGGTGCGCGCCGATGTCGCCCCGGCGCACGGCCGAGACGCCGAGCCACAGCGCTACGGTCATCATCACGCCAACGACGATGCGCATCCAGTAGACCGCCACTCCATCGAGGGCTACCGACGGATAGAACTGCGCCATCCACAGCCCGCTCAGCGATACGGCCAAGCCACACGGAACGAGGATCACTCCCGCCAACCGGTGCCACTCCATCCGGCGCCGTCGAAGCTCTGCGGAAAACTGGAACGCACCGGGCAGCGCAAAGAGGACCGCGCCGACGATGTGCACGACGACGGGCCACGGCATCGCCAGGAAGCGCGCGTTGTCCGCGGTCGCAATCCCGCCGGTGATCTGGCGCAGCCGCACCGATCCGAAGATCGCCGGGACGATGCCGAGCAGGACGAGGCCGGCAACGGCGAGGGAGTCAGCGGCGCGAGAACGGCTCATGGGTTTCTCCGATTCGGCAGTGAAGGACATGGCCGCCTCTAGAGATGGAACGACATCATCGAGCCGAAGGACGGGAACCGGTAGCGGGAGCCATCGAGCCTCTGGAGGGTGCCCTCCAGGCCGACCGCGAAGCGCTCGCTGAAGTGATAGACGAACCCGAGCCGACCCATCGTCGCGAGGCCGTAGTGTGCGGCGTCCGTAAGCCAGCCGTAGCCCAGGCCGATGGCGGCGTAGGGCTCGACGCGTCCGAGCGGCACCGTCAAGCGCAGCGTCGGCATCACCGTCACGCCGAACAGGTTCTTCGCGTAGTACGCGCCGACGCGGCCGCCGGCGCTGAGCCGCGCTTCGCCCAGGTCGATGGTGTACTTCACCTCCGGATCGACCCCCCCGCCGAAGCGGTTGTCGCCCGATGGCAGTATGAGCACGGGGGTGAAGTTGATGCTCCAGCCGGAGTGGTTCTCCTCGGCCGCAGCGACGCGCGCCGAGAGGAGGAGGGCGGCGAGGACAAGGACCGGGCCGGGCGCGCGCCGGAAGAGAGCTGCAAACGAGGTTCCGAGGTTGTTCATGGCGTTGTCTCCTTTAAGAATGAGGGGTGGCTTCTTACGTCTTGCTGCAGAGGTGGTCGGGATCGCCTTCGCAGGCGACGGTCAGCACGGGCCGGTTCGCGGCGCGCACCAAGTGGTCCGCGACGGAGCCCAGCTCGACGCTCCGGCCGCGGCCGGCGCCGTGGCGGCCGACCACGATCAAGCTGGCGCCGACCTCGGCCGCGACGTTGTCGAGCTTCGTCCACGGCTTTCCGCTGCGGAGGACGCCGGTGAGCTCCACGCCGCGGTGCCGATGCCGGGCCACGGCCTCGGACAGCGCCGCCTCGCACTGCAGGAGGCGCCGGTCGTCGAGGTCGTCATCGCCCGGCTCGTAGACGTGGACCAGGGTGATCCGCGCGGAGGCGGCTAGCGCGAGCTCGATGGCCTGCTCGAGAGCGTGCGTCGCGCATTCGCTGAAGTCGGTGCCGGAGACGAGCTGTCGAAGGGCTTGCATGGGAGTCACCATGCCGGAGGCGCCGGTCGACGGTTGTGGGTTCTCCGTTGGATCTGGCCCGCCGGCGTCCAATCCGTGTTGGATCGGCGCCGCGCTGGTCGATCGCGCGCGCTCGCGTCGCCGAGCCGTCCGCGCTAAGACTCCGATCGATGGTTCTTTTCCCGCCGTTTCGGCTGGACGCCGACGAAGGCCGGCTCTGGAAGCGCGAGACCCTGCTGGTCCTGCGCAGGAAGCCGTTCGCGATCCTGTGTTACCTCGCCGCGCATCCGAAGAAGCTGGTCACCCACGAAGAGCTGCTCGCACAGGTGTGGCGCGGGGCCGTGGTCAGCGACAGCGCAGTGCGCAGCCATCTGCACGAGCTGCGGCAGGTGCTCGGCGAGGGCGTGATCGAGACCGTGATCGGGCGCGGCCATCGGTTCGTGGCCGAGCTCAGCGACCGCGTCGATGCCTGGGCCGCGCCAGAGGTCGCGCACGTCGACCCGCTTGTGGTCGGTCGCGACGCGGAGCTCGCGGTGCTGCACGCGGCGTTCGAGCGCGCGCGTGGAGGCCGCCGGCAGCTGTGCTTCGTCACCGGCGAGCCCGGGATCGGCAAGTCGACGCTCGTGCGGACATTCCTCGCAGGTCTCGATCCGCGCACGGTGATTGTCTCCCGTGGATCGTGCTTCGAGCAGCACGGCACCCCGGAGCCGTACCTCGCGATCATCGAGGCGCTCGCTGCGCTCGCGCGCTCTCCGCGCAGTGCGCAGACGCTCGCGGCGCTCGTCCGCTACGCGCCGACGTTCGTGGCGCAGGTGCCGCAGCTGATCCCCGACGAGCAGCTCGCCGAGGTCGCGCGGCGCGCGGCCGGCGGCAATGAATCGAGACAGCTCCGCGAGCTCAGCGAGGCGCTCGAAGCGCTCTGCTTGCAGGATCCGCTCGTGCTGGCGCTCGAAGACTTGCAATGGTCCGACGTTGCCACGATCGACCTGTAGTCCCTGCTGGCCCAGCGCCAGGAGCGCGCGAAGCTGCTGGTGCTCGGGACCTTGCGACGCGCGGAGGTCCAGGGTCCTGACCACCCGCTCAACCGCGTGATGCGATCCCTGGTCGCCCGCTCCGGCGCGCTCGCGGTCGAGGTGCCGAAGATCAGCGCCGCAGCGGTGCAGAGCTTCATCGATCGGCGGTTTCCCGGCCATGCCTTTCCGCAGCAGCTGACAAACCTGGTCACGAAGATCACCGGCGGGACGCCGTTGTTCATGGTGTCGCTGCTCGACGAGCTGGCCGGCCGCGGGATGCTCACCAAGCGCGACGGCCGGTGGACCATGGCGGTCTCGATCGACGAGGTGGAGGCGCACCGGCCCGCCAGCGTTAAGCAGCTGATCGACATCCAGCTCGATCGCCTGTCGGCGACCGAGCAGCGTGTGCTCGAAGCAGCGAGCATCGTCGGCTCCGAGTTCTCCACCAGCCTGGTCGCCGCCGCTCTGGAGATGCCGGTTGAGCAGGTCGACGACACGTGCGATGCGCTGTTGCGCCGGTCGTTGTTCCTGCGCGCGGAGCCCGACGATCGCTATGGCGTGACGCATGCGCTGATCCAGGAGGTCTGTGTCGAACGCAGCAGTCCGGCGCGGCGTCAGCGCTGGCATCGGCTCGTCGCCGAGACGATCGAGCGCGACCCGCGCGCAGGCGAGCTCTCACACCTGCTCGCGAAGCACTTCGACGCCGCCGGCGATGCGGCGCGCGCGGTCCCCGCCTACGCGGCGGCAGGCCGCCAGGCCGGGCTGCGCAATGCGACCTCGGACGCCCTCGCCCTGTGCGCACGCGCGCTGCAGCTGCTGCCGCGCGTGGCCGCAAGTCGTGAGCGCGATCTGCTCGAGCTCCAGATCCACGAGACGATATGTCGGCAAGTCAGCTCGAACACGTTCAGCGCTGCCTTCGCCGGGCGGGAGCCGCTCGCGGTCTACATGCGTGCCATCGAGATCGCGCGCTCGCTCGGCGAGGCTCCGCACCTGTATTCGGCGATCACCCACCTCTGCAACTACAATATGATCATCGCGCATTACGATCGCTCCGCAGAGCTGACCGCCGAACTCGAGCAGATCGAGCAGGCGCATGAGCTGAATCCGGTGCTGCTGCATGGCGGGATCTTCGCCCGGGCCTACACCGCCTTCTTTACCGCCGACCTCGGCGCCGCGCTGCGCCTGCTCGAGCGCCTGGCACCCGCGGAGCACGAGGCGTCCGTGTTTCGCGACAACCTTCCAGGCAGGGCGCTTGCGCTTGGCCATCTCGCCTGCGTGCGCTGGGTCGTCGGCGACGCCGAGCGCGCGCTCGAGGAAGCGTTCGCGACGATCGAGCTCGCAAACAGGATCAAGATTCCGATCCTGCAGGCGCTCGGGCACGTTGTCCGCGCGCGGCTGCGGTACCTGCGCCGCGATCCACTGCCGATCGTCGAGGAAGAGGCGAAGCAGGCCGTCCGCGCGGCCGCCCTGGACCTCGGCCTGCTCACCGAGGCGCGCGCCTTCGCGCTGTGGGCAGATGCGCGGAGGGGTCCCCTTGCAATATCGGCGATCCAGCCGCTGCTTGACGCCTTGCGGCAGCGGCTGAACGAAGTCTCGACGTGCACGACGCTGATCGCGCAGGTGCTGATCGATGTGCTGCGGATCTCCGGTCACGCCGCGCAGGCACGCCAGCTGACCGACGAAATCATTGCCTTCGCGATCGCGCACAACGAGAGCGTCTACCTGCCCGAGCTGCTGCGAATGCGCGGCGAACAGCGCGAGGGCACCGATCCCGCCGCGGCGAGCCGGGACTATGGCGAGGCCATCGAGCTCGCGCGTTCGAAGGGAGCGCGTAGCCTCGAGCAGCGCGCAACGGTCAGCCTCGCGGCGCTCTCGGCCCGCACGACTGGCCAACTCGCCCCGGCGGGCTCCAGCCGCGCGCGGAAGCCTCGCTGAACGCCCGTCCTGGCTACAAATTCCATCCGCGCGTAGACCGGTGTAAGACTTGCGAGGTGATCGACCTTCTTCGGTTCGTTGTCGGGTTGGCCGCGGATCTCGTTCGCCGTCGCAGTGAACTGGTTGCGGAGAATGCGCTTCTTCGACAGCAGCTCATCGCCGCGGAGCGGAAGCTTGCCGGCCGCGTACGTTGGACACGCTGGCAGCGATTGACGATTGTTCTCGCCGCGCGACTCCCGCCCGCTTGGCGGGAAGCAAGCCTGCTCATCCAGCCCGCGACCATTATCCGCTGGCATCGCGCAGGATTCAGCGCGTTCTGGCGACGGCGCTCTCGGCGATCCGGTCGACCACCGACGAGGCGGGTCGCGCTCATTCGCGAGATGGCGGGGCGCAACCCACGCTGGGGAGCCGAGCGCATCCGTGGGGAGCTGCTCAAGCCGTCTACGCGCACAACGCGCTCCACTCATGTACGATGCGCGGATGCGCATGCTGGTCACCATCTGCGCCTGCGGGCTGCTCGCGTCGTGCTCCTCGGCGCCTCTGTCTCCGGCGCGCGGCGGAGACTACGATCTCGTTCTCGCGAATGGACGGATCGTCGACGGCACCGGCGCGCCCTGGTTCCGCGGCGACGTGGGGATCCGCGGCGACCGGATCGCCGCCGTGGGCGTCCTCTCGGCCGCGAAGGCCGCGCGCCGCATCGACGTCCAGGGGCGGATGGTCGCGCCCGGGTTCATCGACCTACTCGGGCAATCCGAGCTTTACCTGATGATCGACAACCGGGTCGAGTCGAAGATCCGGCAGGGCATCACGACCGAGATCACGGGCGAGGGCGGCTCGGCTGCGCCGCTCAACGACGAGATGCTCGCCGAGCTCAAGCCGTTCCTGGACCGGTACAAGCTGCGCGCCGACTGGACCGATCTCGCCGGCTACTTCCGCCGCGTCCGCGAGACCGGCAGCACCATCAACCTCGGCACCTTCGTGGGCGCGGCCAGCATCCGCGGCCTCGTGCTCGGGCTCGGGGACGTCCAGCCCGGCCCGGAGCAGCTCGCCGCGATGGAGCGCGCCACGGCGCGCGCGATGGAGCAGGGCGCGCTGGGCGTCTCGAGCGCGCTCATCTATCCCCCCGGGTCGTACGCTCGGACGCCGGAGCTGATCGCGCTCGCGCGCGTGGCCGCGCGATACGGCGGCGTCTACGCATCGCACATCCGCGGCGAAGCCGACCGCGTCCTGGAGGCGCTCGACGAGGCGATCGCCATCGGGCGCGAGGCTGGCATCCCGGTGGAGGTCTGGCACCTCAAGGTCGCGGGGCGCAACAACTGGGGTCGCATGAAAGAGCTGGTGGCGCGGATCGAGCGCGCGCGCTCGGAAGGCGTCGACCTCTCGGCGAACATGTATCCCTACGAGGCGGCCCGGAACGGCCTCGTCGCCAACATCCCCGAGTGGGCGCAGGCAGGCGGGACCGACGCGATGCTGGCCCGCTTCCACGATCCGGCGCAGCGCGCGCGCATCAAGGCGGGCCTCTGGCACGGCGGCCTGGGCGAGGAGGTGCCCGAGGGAATCCTGCTCGTCTCCGCGCTGAACCCGGCCCTGAAGAAGTACATGGGCAAGCGTCTCAGCGAGGCGGCGCGCGAGATGGGCAAGCCGCCCGACGAGGCGCTCCTCGACCTGGTCGAGGGGGACCGCGGAAACGTCGAAGTGGTGCGCTTCGTGATGAACGAGGACGACGTCCAACTCGGGCTGCGCCAGCCCTGGGTGGCGCTGGGCGTCGACGAGCCAGGCCAGGCCCTCGACGGGCCGTTCAAAGGAGAGCTGGTGCACCCGCGCGGTTTCGGCGCGGCGCCGAGAAACTGCTGGGACGGTACGCGCGCGACCTGAAGCTCTTCCCGGTCGAGGAAGCGGTGCGGAAGATGACCTCGCTTCCTGCCCGGCGCATGGGCCTTTGGGATCGAGGGGTCTTGCGCCCCGGGATGGCAGCCGACCTGACCGTCTTCGATCCTGCCACCGTGCGCGACCTCGCGACGTACGAGCAGCCGCTGCGATACGCGGAGGGAATCGAGTACGTGGTGGTGAACGGGAAGGTTGTGCTCGACGCCGGCCGGCTCACTTCCGAACGGCCGGGACGAGTGCTGACGCGTCGCGAGGTGCTCGCGCCACGCTGCTCGACGCTCCCGCTTCGTCGGGTATCTCGGCCGCTGCCCGCCGCGGATGGGGTAGTTGACGGAGCCGCCGGCATTTCGTTGAATGAGGTCGGAGCTGCTTCTGGATATCGAGAACGGGTCGATACGAAGGGGGACCGCCGATGAAATTCCGAGCCGCCGTCGCGCTCTGGGCTTGCGCCCAGGTGCTCATCGCTCTCCCGACAGGATGTGGCCGAGGTGATCCCAACGACGCGCTAGAGCGCCGATCGGTTCGAAAACCAGATCATTCCGATCGGTTACGACTTCGGGATCGACAGCGAAGCCCGGAGTGTGATCGGCTCCGCTTTGCGCCGAGAGCGCGAGGAGGAGCCGATGACTGTTCCGAGTTGGAA
>JANXXR010000614.1 GCA_025350525.1 Deltaproteobacteria bacterium | reverse complement strand
CCTCAAGATCGACGCCTCCTTCGTGCAGACCATGGGCGTCGACGACAAGAACCGGCGCATCGTCGAGACCATCCTGGCGCTGGGGAAGAACCTGGGCGTCGAGGTGATCGCCGGGCGGCGGCGAGATCCTCGGCGAGAAGGTCTACGGGCGGCTCGACCAGATCCCCTTCGCGGTGGACGCAGTCGATCTCTTCCGCAAGTCGCGGGAGGTGGCGGCGCACCTCGACGAGGCCATCGCCCTCAAGCTCCCCGGAGCCTGGCTGCAGGAAGGCGTCATCGACAAGGCCGCGGTCGAGCGCGCCCGCAAGGCCGGGCTCTTCGTGGCCATGGACCTCTGCATGCTGAAGGAGCACCGGAAGGCGGGCCTCTCCAACTCGCGCCCGCCGCCGCGGACCTAGCCCGCGAGCAGCTTCTGGCCGAAGGGCAAGACCGGGTTGCCCTCCTGCGCCAGCAGCGCGGCGGCGTCGTCGATGTCCACCGCCTCCGAAAAGAGATAGCCCTGCACCAGCCCGCAGCCCAGCCGCTGCAGCACCTGCGCCTGCGCCTGCGTCTCGACGCCCTCGGCGATCACCTCGACGCCCAGGTTCTTCCCCAGCGCCAGGATGGTCTCGACGATGCGCCGGTTCTTGTCGTCGACGCCCATGGTCTGCACGAAGGAGGCGTCGATCTTGAGGATGTCGATGGGCATGCGGTGCAGGTAGCTGAGCGAGCTGTAGCCGGTGCCGAAGTCGTCGATGACGAGCTTCAAGCCCAGCTGCCGCAGGCGGTTCAGGCAGCGGGAGGCAGCCGCCTCGTTCTCCACCAGCACCGTCTCGGTCAGCTCGAGGCGGAGCAGATGCGGGTCGAAGCCGGTGGCGTCGAGGATGTCCGAGATCTGCTCGACCAGGTCGGGCTGCAGGATCTGCCGCCCGCTGACGTTGACCGCGAGCGAGAGACCGGGCATGCGCGGGTAGCGCAGCTGCAGCGCGCGCGTCTGCTGGCAGGCCTCGAGCAGCACCCAGCGGCCCAGGGCGGAGATGACGCCGGTCTCCTCGGCCATGGGGATGAACTCGCCGGGCGGCACCAGGCCCCGCACCCGATGCTGCCAGCGCACCAGCGCCTCGAAGCCGACGATGCGGGCCGAGTGCAGCGCCACGATGGGCTGGTACTTCACCCGCAGCTCGCCGCGGTCGATGGCGCGGCGCAAGTCGTTCTCGAGCTGCAGCACCGCCACCGCGTTGTCGTGCATGGTGACGTCGAAGACGGCGTGGAGGGCGCTGCCCTGCGCCTTGGCCCGGTACATGGCGGTGTCGGCGTCGCGGAGCAGGTCCTCGGGCTTGTGGTCCTGCTGGCCGCCCAGCGCGATGCCGATGGAGGCCGAGGTGAAGACCTCCTGCCCGTTGACCTCGAAGGGCTGCGACAGCTCGCTCTGCACCCGGTCAGCGACCGGCCCCGCCGCCGCCGGATCGCCCACTCCCTCGACGAGGATGGCGAACTCGTCTCCGCCCAGCCGCGCCACCGTGTCGCCGGCGCGCCGGATGCGGTCGAGCCTGCGCGCGATGGCGATGAGCAGCTGGTCGCCGGCGCGGTGGCCCATCGAGTCGTTGACCAGCTTGAAGCGGTCGATGTCGAGGAAGAGCACCGCGAACCCGCCGCCGGCGCGACCGCGCGCCCGCTCCAGCGCCTGGCCCAGCCGCTCCATGAAGAGCGAGCGGTTGGGCAGCCCGGTGAGGGCGTCGTAGAAGGCGGCGTGCCAGAGCTTCTGCTGCGCCCGCAGCCGCTCGGTGACGTCGGTCGCCAGCACCAGGCGCGCGCGCCTCCCGAGGAACAGGAGCGCGTGCGAGGTGATCTCGACGTCGATGAGCTCCTTGCTGGCCTTGCGGTGCCGCCACACCGACGGCAGGAGGGTGGCGGGCAGATCCTCCTCGAGCTGCTGGTAGAGCCGCTCCACCTCCTCGAGGGGGCGGATCTCCTCGATGGTCATGGAGAAGAACTCCTCGCGCGTGTAGCCGTAGTGGGTGACGGCCGCCTGGTTCACCGCCAGGAAGCGCAGCGACTCGAGATCGTAGACCCACATCGGCTGCGGGCTCTGGTCGAAGAGCAGGCGGTGGCGCTCCTCCGAGTCGCGCAGCGCCTCCAGGGTCTTGTTGCGCACGGTGACGTCGCGGTTCGACATCCACACCGCGCGGCGCCCGCGGAACTCGACCGCGCCCGCCGAGACCTCGACCACGATCTCGGCCCCGTTGCGCCGCAGGTGGCGCGCCTCGAAGTTGCCGGTCTCGACGGGCCCCTTGGACGGGTCCGCGCCCTGCAGCAGCTGGTCGCAGTCGGCGGCGGGCCACACCTCCGAGAGCTGCAGCCCCACCAGCTCGGCGCGGGTGTAGCCGTAGACTTCGGCGCAGCGCTGGTTGGCGTCGAGGATCACGCATTGGTGCGGGTCGACGATCAGCACCGCGTCGTGGGCGCTCTCGAAGAGGGCGCGGTACTCGCGCTCGGACCTTCGCAGCGCGTCCTCCGCCGGCTTGCGCTGGAGGATGGCGCCCAGCTGCGCCGAGACGAACGCCAGCGTCTCGAGCAGCGACTGCGGCGGCTCCTGCGCGCTGCCGGAGAAGAACTCCATCACCCCGAAGAGCCGCTCGCCGACCAGCAGCGGAAAGGAGATGGTGGCCCGCGTTCCGGTCGCGCCCGGCCCGGGCTCGATGCGGTCGGGCAGGCGCCTCCAGCAGGGCTTGCCGTCGAGCACTTCGGGGGCGGGGCCGGTCCCGTCGCGCCGCTCCTCGGCCAGCGTGCGAAAGCTGCCCAGCTGCTCAGGGTCCTGCAGGTGCCAGAAGGTTCGCTGCGCCACGTCGCCCGCGTCGGCCGAGAACTGCAGCCGGCACGCCTGCCAGCCCAGAGACTCGCAGATGCGGGCGATGGCGACGCGAAGGGCGTCCTGCACCGTGGGGGCTTCGTCGGCTGCCTGGACGATCGACTGCAGCAGGCCCAGCCTTTGGTCCGGCGTTCCTGTCAACGTCGGCTTGGGTCGGGACAAAAGTCGGCTCCGGTGCCTACCGGAGTGGCAGGGCGCGCGGAGACTAGATCGGTGTCAGGTGTAGGCCGCAAGGCGCAAGACCTTGGTCCTAGGGTGCTTTATGCTACCTGCTCTTCGAGAGCGCGCACCGGAATCAGGCGCTCCTCGATGGCGTGCAGCTCGTCCGCGGCGCTGGGCTGCACAATCTCGCAGGCATCGGCCTCCGCCAGGATACGCCGCACCAGCTGGTGGTTGAGCGCGTGCCCCGACTTCACCGCGGTGAGGTGGCCGAGGATGGGCATGCCGATCAGCGAGAGGTCGCCCAGCGCGTCGAGGATCTTGTGGCGCACGAACTCGTCGGGGAAGCGGAGCCCGTCGGGGTTGAGGATGTTGAAGTCGTCCACCACCACCGCGTTGTCGAGCGAGCCGCCGCGCGCCAGGCCGGCCTGGTGCAGCCGCTCGACGTCGCGCTTGAACCCGAAGGTCCGGGCGCGCGCGATCTCCTTCTGGAACGACCG
>JANXXR010000567.1 GCA_025350525.1 Deltaproteobacteria bacterium | reverse complement strand
GGGCACCACCTCGCTGGTCGGCGGCATCCAGAACGTCGGCGATGTCCAGCCGCCGTACCTGTACAACGCCTTCGCGGCGAACTCCGATCCGTCGTCCTACGACTACATCGGCCGCTTCTTCTACACGCGGCTGACGCACACCTTCTAGTCGCAGGCAGCGTTCGGCAACATCGAGGGGCGGATGGGCTCAGGCTCATCCGCCCCTTCTCTTTGCAGATAACGGACAGTCGCGGATCGAAGCGTGCGCTCAGGCGTTGACAACGGCTGGGTGCCGTTCTAATTCTCACCGCCGTTCAAGCGCCGAAGGGGCTCATGTTCGACAACATCACCGCTGCCCAGACCAAGCGGCGAGCGGGCACCTCGATGCTGGTTTCCATCCTGCTCCACGGAGCGGTGATCGCGGCCGCCTTTGGATTCGCCTACGCCCGCGCGCACATGCCCAAGTCGAAGGAGGTCCCGGTCGCGGTGACCTTCCGGCCGCCACCCCCGCCTCCGCCTCCGCCTCCGCCGCCGCCCGCGGGCCACAAGCCCAAGACGCCGCGGCCCACGCAGGTCAAGAAAGTCGTCATCCCCATCACCGCGGTGATCCAGCCCAAGGAGATCCCCAAGGTAGAAGACAAGGCGCCCGAGGTCGTCGAGGACGACAGCGAGGACGAGGGCGTCGAGGGCGGAGTCGAAGGCGGCGTGGTGGGCGGAGTCGTCGGCGGCGTGGTGGGCGGACAGATCGGGGGCGTGGTCGGCAACCTGGGCGGCCCGGTCGAGTTCAACGACACCATGACGCCGCCCCAGGTGCTCTCGGGACCGAACCCCGAGTACACGGCCCAGGCGCTCGAGCGCGAGGTCGAAGGCACCATGATCATCAAGTGCGTGGTCTCGACGCAGGGCGTGGTGCGCAACTGCCGCGTCCTGAAGAGCCTGCCCTTCATGGACAAGTCGGTTCTCGACGCGCTCGAGCGGCGCCGGTATTCGCCGGCGCTCTTGCACGGGCAGCCCATCGAGGTCGACTACACCTTCAAGATCAAGCTTACGCTCCCGCAGTAGCCAGCGGGAGTTTCGCCGGCAGGTAGCTGGCAGCACGCTCGCTCCTGCCGCGTCTCAACGGAGCGCGACATGACGCAGATCCAGAAGCGTGGTCTCTCCGCCGCGGCGTGGGTCGCCGGGGTTCTGCTGCTCACCACCGCCTGCGCGGCGGGCCTGGCGGCGAACAAGAAGTCGCCCGGCACCATCGAGAACGGCGAGTTCAAGCCCAGCCGTCCGCCGGTCGAGGCATACGGCGCGGACAAGACGCTCGCCTGCCCGGCCTTCGGCGCCGCGGGCGCGCTCGGCCAAGAGATCGAGCTCAAGCACCCTGCCAAGCCCGTCGCAACCGACGGCCGCCTCTGCGCCCTTGCCGACACGCTCCTCGGCTGGAAGAGCGAGACCAAGAACGAGCTTCCGCCCGAAGCGGTGCGCGCCTTCCTGGCCCAGTACTTCGGCATCCCCGGCACGGTGCGCAGCATCCTCATCAGCGACCTCGAGAGCGAGGACGCCAAGGTCATCGCCCAGGCGCTGGTGGACCCGGTGGTGAGCTTCGCCGCCAGCGCCCAGCGCCCGCTCTACGGCATGATCACCGAGCGGGTGAAGAAGAATTTGACCCACGTGGTGCTGGTCCTCTACGACGAGGTGGTGGCGCTCGACCCGCCCCTGCCCCGCACCATCGCCGCGGGCCAGAGCGCGACCATGAGCGGCCAGCTGGCGGGCGACTTCTCCAAGCCGCGCATCGAGGTGGTAGACCCCATCGGCCAGCAGCAGAAGGCGAAGGAACTGCCCGGCAAGGCCTTCAAGGCAGACCTCAAGTGCGGCGAGCACGCCGGAAAGATCCTGGTCCAGGTGGTCGCGGAGAAGGAGGGCAACGACGCCCTGGTGACCAACTTCCCCGTCTACTGCAACGTGGCGGCGCCGGTGGCCGGCAAGATCCCGGGCACGTCCAAGGGGCCGGTGGACCCGGCCGCGGCCGAGAAGCAGCTGGTCGACCTGGTCAACAGCGACCGAAAAGCCGCCGGGGTCAAGCCGCTCAACGCGCTGCCCTCGCTCTCGGACATCGCCCGCTCGCTGGCGCAGACCCGCGCCGACGGCAAGGGCATCACCTCCGCCGAGCTGAACACCAAGCTCAAGGAAGCCGAGATCGCCGCGCCGATGGTGCTGGAGAGCATGGCGCAGGCCTTCTCGGTGGACGACCTCTACACCCGCCTGTCGGAGAGCCCGAGCGACCGGGCCAACACCATGAACCCGGACGTCACCGACGTCGGCGTGGGCCTGGTCAAGGGGCCGGTGGTCGGCGACAAGCAGACGTACATCGTGGCCGAGCTCTTCGTGAAGCAGCGGGCCGCGGCCGACGCCGGGCAGGTGAAGTCGAAGCTGTACGCGGCCATCGACAAGAAGCGCAGCGACTCGCGGGCGGCCCCGGCGGAGAAGGACAAGATGCTGGAGGAGATCGCGCAAAAGTACGCCGAGGCCGCGGTCAAGAGCGGCGGGCGCGTGCCCCGCGAGCAGGAGGCGGAGATCCTGGCGCCCCTCTACAAGCAGTCGATGACCGTCAACCAGCTGGGCGGATACGTGCCCGACGAGGCGACGGCGGTCGAGGTCGCCGAGCAGCCCAGCATCGTCGGCGCGGCCAAGCTGATCGGCGTGGGCGTGGCGGTGGGGAACTCGCCGCAGTTCGGCAAGGGCTCGCCCTTCGTGATGGTGCTGCAGGGGACGCGGCACGAGACGGTCAAGAAGGCCGCTCCCAAGCCCCGTAAGAAGTAGCTCTTTAAAGCGCACCACAGAGGCACGGAGGCGGGGAGGTTTCAAGGGTTACCTCGGCCACGACCGTGCTCGGAACGGGCGATCGCCTCGGGCCCACCAATCCTTCTCCGTGCCCTCCGTGACTCCGTGGTGCGCTTTTCTCTTTTGCCTTTTCGCCCGCCGCGCTGGAGTTAGACTGCGCGGCTCATGCGCCCCCTGCCCCTTCGATGTGCCCTCGCCGCCCTGCTGCTCCTCGCTGGCTGCAAGCACGCCCCGCCCGCGCCAGAGGCAAAGCCGCAGACCTGGATCGAGCGCAGCAACCAGAACGCGCAGCTCCTCCTCGACGTCCAGGCGCGCTTCCAGCCGGAGCAGGCCGCGCGCACCGGCATCGCCGGCATCGACGACCGCATCGCCGACTTCGCCCCGGGCCACCGCGCCCGCCAGCGGCAGGCCGTCTCCGAGGCGCTGGCAAAGCTCGAGGAGCGGAAGCAAGCGGAGGCCGATCCGCTGGTCAAGCAGGACCTGAGCATCCTCATCGACGCGGCCCGCCGCCAGCTCGAAGGCTCGGAGTTGTACGAGCGCCTGACCGTGCCCTACGCCCCGCTGCCGCGGATGATCTTCGGCAGCCTGCGCGGCCTGCTCGATCCGCAGACCGCCGAGGCGCGCAGGCCGGCGGCGCTTTTGCGGGTGCGCAAGTACGCGGGCCTCGAGCCGGGGACCACTTCCGTCGTCCAGCTGGCCGAGGCGGAGACCCGCGAGGGGCTGCAGAAGCACCTGCTCCCGCCCAGCCGTCTCGAGATCGAGAACGACCTGCAAAACTCGAAGTTCCTCCTCGACGGCATCGAGAAGCTCTTCCAGCAGTTCAAGATCGAGGGGCACGAGCAGCCCGTGGCCGAGCTGCGCAAGCAGCTGCAGGGCTACCTCGACTTCGTGCAGTCTGAAGTCCTGCCGAAGTCGCGCGACGACTTCCGCCTGCCGCCCGAGATCTACGCCTTCCAGCTGCGGCAGGTGGGCGTGGAGATCCCGCAGGCCCAGCTCACCGGACTCGCGCACGCGGCCTTCGACCAGATCCAGGGCGAGATGCAGGCGCTGGCCGCCCGCATCGCCGCGGCGCGCGGCTTCCCCGGCAGCGACTACCGCGAGGTCATCAAGCAGCTGAAGAAGGCGCAGATCCCCGACGACCAGGTGCTGGCCTTCTACCAGCACCGCCTGGCGCAGCTGGAGCAGATCATCGCCGAGCACAAGCTCGTCACCCTGCCCTCGCGCCCGGCGCGCATCCGGCTGGGCTCTCCCGCCGAGAATGCGTCGCAGCCCGCGCCGCACATGTTGCCGCCGCGGCTGATCGGCAACACCGGCGAGCAGGGCGAGTTCGTGCTGCCCCTCGGCATTCCAGGAGAGCCGGAGGAGCGGGGTTCCCCCGCGACTGGCGCAGGCCGCAGGCCGGAGCATCCGAAGGAAGCCAAGTACGACGACTTCAACTACGACGCCGCGGCCTGGACCCTGACCGCCCACGAGGCGCGCCCCGGCCACGAGCTGCAGTTCTCGCGCATGGTGGAGGGCGGAGTCTCGCTGGCTCGCGCCCTCTTCGCTTTCAACAGCGTCAACGTCGAAGGCTGGGGCCTCTACGCCGAGGCGATCGCGCTGCCCTTCATGCCCGACGAGGGCAAGCTCATCTCGCTGCAGCTCCGCCTGCAGCGGGCGGCGCGCGCCTTCCTCGACCCGGAGCTGCAGGAGGGCAAGTGGACGCCCCAGGCCGCGCGCGCCTTCCTCATGGCCAACGTGGGCCTCTCGCCCGCCTTCGCCACCGAGGAGGTGGACCGCTTCACCTTCCGCGCGCCGGCGCAGGCCACCTCCTATTTCTACGGCTACGTCCGCCTCACCGAGCTGCGCGCCGCCGCCGAGAAGCAGCAGGGCCCGCGCTTCGTTCCCCAGACCTTCCACGACCTCATCCTCGCGCAGGGCCTCCTGCCGCCCGATCTGATGGCCAAGGCCGTACTGGCGCAGCTCCAGTAACACCGTAAATTTTGGAGGCAAGCCACCCTTCGGCTAGTCTCATTGCCGATGCGAGCCGCAGCCCTTGCCATTGCCCTTGCCCTCGCGGGCGCCGCCTCCGCCGCCGAGAGCACGGCGACGCTGGCCGGCGTGGTGGTAGACGCCGCCACGCAGGCCCCCGTGGCCGAGGCGCAGGTCACCGCCCGCGGCCCGGCGATGCTCGGCGAACAGAGCGCGGTCACCGACGAGACCGGCGCCTTCGAGATGACCTTCCTGCCGGCCGGCACCTACGGCCTCTCCGTCAAGCGCGACGGCTTCCAGCCCTTTCTTCCCGACGGCCTCGTGCTCCGGGGCCGCAAGGTCCGCATCCGCCTGGCGCTGCTGCAGGTTGAGCGCGCCGCGCCGCCGCCGCCCCCGCAGCAGCTGGAGACGGCGGTCGAGTTCAACGACAGCATGACGGCGCCCTCGATGATCTCCGGCCCCAACCCCGAGTACACGCAGGAGGCCGTCGAGCGCGGCATCGAAGGCGTGATGCAGGTGCGTTGCGCCGTCACCGTGACCGGCGCCGTCCGCCGCTGCAAGGTGCTCAAGGGCCTGCCCTACATGGACCGCGCCGTCATCGACGCGCTCGAGTCGCGCAAGTACAAGCCCGCCATCTCGCAGGGCAAGCCGGTGGACGTGTTCTACACCTTCACCCTGCGGCTCAAGCTGCCCGCGCAGCAGTAGTCACCAGACGGTGCAGTGGTTGACGGGGGCCATTGGGCTGCCCGCCTTGCAGGAAAAGGCCTTGGCGAAGTCGGGCGTGTCGGAGACGGGCCCGTTGACCCGCCACTGGCCGGTCGAGTGCGGGTTGGTCAGCGCCTGCGTCCGCGCCGCCTCGGGCCGGTAGTTGGTGCACCACACCTGCCCAAAGGCGATGAACGCCTGCTGCTCGGCGTTGAAACCCGCTACATCTCGGGGGACATGATCGCGGCGCGCAGCGCCCATCGTGTCCCCAGCTTGTTGCTCTCTCGCGCGCAGCGCCGACAGCATCATCTTCAGCCCCCCGATGTCGCCGATGTTCTCCCCCAAGGTCAGGTGCCCGTTGAGGTGCACGTCATCGACCGCGAGGTAGCCGTCATACTGCTTCGCCACGCATTCGGCTCGCTCGATGAAGGCCTTGTTGACCGCCGGCGACCACCACTCGTGCAGGTTGCCGTCGCCGTCGAACTTGCGGCCCTGGTCGTCGAAGCCGTGCGTCAACTCGTGCCCCATCACCATGCCGAGGCCGCCGTAGTTCGAGGGCACGGGCGCCTCCGGCGAGAAGAAGGGCAGCTGCATGATGCCGGCGGGGAAGACCATCTCGTTGAGCGAGGAGCTGTAATACGCGTTCACCGTCGGCGGCGTCATGCGCCACTCGCCGCGGTCCACCGGCTTGCCGATCTTGGCGAGGTCGCGCGCCGTCTCGAAGGCCGCCGCCGCCTGTAGATTCGCCAGCAGCGACTCCTTGCCGACAGCGAGCTTCGAGTAGTCGCGCCACTGCTCCGGGTAGGCCACCTTGTTGAAGATCTTGTGCAGCTTGTAGAGCGAGGCTTTCTTGGCGGCCTCGTCCATCCAGTCGAGGGTGGCCAGGTTCGCCTCGAAGGCCTTCTCGATGCCGGTGATCATCTCCTTGGCCATGGCCTTGCTCTCGGCGCCGCCGGTCAGGGTGACGAAGCTCCGCCCCAGCGCCTCGCCCAGCGCGCGGTCGGTCATGGTCACGCAGCGCTTCCAGCGCGGCAAAATCTGCTTGGCGCCGGTCAGGGCCCGGGTGAAGCGGAAGCGCTCGTCCACGAAGGCCTTGCCCAGCGTGTCGGCGGCCCCCTCGACGGCCCGGAAGCGCAGGTAGGTCCGCGCCGCGGGGTAGTCGGTGACCACGCCGTCCAGCTCCTTGAAGAAGTCGGGCGCCGAGACGTTGAGGGCCTGCACCTCGGGCGCGCCCACCGCTGCGAAGTAGTCGCTCCACTCGAACTTCGGCGCCGCCGCCATCAGCCCCTTGCGGTCGAGCCGGTGGTAGGTCTTGTCGGGATCGCGCCGCGAGACGCGGTCCATCGAGGCCTTGGCGAGCCGCGTCTCCAGCTCCATGATCTTCTTCGCCTGCGCGGGCGCGTCGGGCGTGCCCAAGAGCTCCAGCATCTTGCCGACGTGATCGACATAGAGCGCGCGCAGCTCCACCGCCTTCTTGTCGTCCTTGAAGTAGTAGTCGCGGTCGGGCAGGCCGAGGCCGCCCTGATCGACGGCGCCGATCACCTGGGTCGCGTCCTTGGCGTCCTGCCGCGAGTAGAAGTTGAAGAAGGGCCGCGCCCCGCCCCGCTGCAGCGCGCCCACCTCGCGGGCCAGCGACTTCGCGTCGGCGACGGCGTCGATGGACTTGAGATTCTCCCGCAGCGTGGCCAGCGACGCCGTCTCCGCCTTCGTCTCGTCCATGCAGGTGGCGTAGAAGTCGCCGACCTTCTGCGCGAACGGGTCGGCCGCGTCCGGCTCGCCGCGGGCGTTCTTCTCGACGATGCCCTTGAGCAGCACCTCGTTGCGCTCGAGGATCTCCGAGAACGAGCGCCCCCAGAGCGCGCGGTCGGGCGGGATGGGCGTCTGGTCGAGCCACTTGCCGCAGGCGAAGCGGTAGAAGTCGTCGCAGGGGCTGACGGCGCGGTCGAGGATGGCGAGGTCGATGCCGGGCGCGGGCGCCTGGGCTTCGGCCATCCGCGTCGCCGCGGGAACAGCGGTGGGCGCCGTCTCTGCCGCGGGGACTTTGGGCTCAGGGGCAGACTTGCAGGAAACGGCCAGGGCCAGGAGCAGGAGCTTGCGCATGGCGCGGCATCCTATGCGGTGGCGGCGCCTCTGGCACAATGATAGTTGCGAGTGTACAGGAGCGGAACAATGGCCTACCGGAACATCCTCGTCGAGCAGGAGGGATCGACCGCAGTAGTCACGCTCAACCGGCCCGAGCGGCGCAACGCGCTCTCGCTGGAGATGCTGCAGGAGCTGACGCAGGCCGTCCGCGCGCTGGGGCCGGAGGCGCGGGTGGTGGTGCTGCGCGGCAACGGGCCAGCCTTCTCCGCCGGCCACGACCTGGCGGAGATGCAGGCGCGCGACGCGGCCTTCTACCGGGAGCTGTTCGAGGCCTGCACCGCGCTGATGGAGACTTTGCAAGACCTGGCGCAGCCGGTGATCGCGCAGGTGCACGGCATCGCCACCGCGGCGGGCTGCCAGCTAGCCGCGTCCTGCGACCTGGTGGTCGCGGCGCAGGAGGCACGCTTCGCCACGCCGGGCGTGCGCATCGGGCTCTTCTGTTCGACGCCGATGGTGGCGCTGAGCCGCGCCGTCGGCAGCAAGCGGGCCCTGGAGATGCTGCTCACCGGCGACGCCATCTCCGCCCAGGAGGCCCTGCAGGCGGGGCTGGTCAACCGGGTGGTGCCGGCGGCGGACCTTCTGGAGACCGTGCGCGGGCTGGCGGCGAAGATCGCGGCTTCCAGCCCCTCGGTGGTGGCCCTGGGCAAGCGCGCCTTCTGGCGCCAGCTGCAGATGCCGCAGCCGCTCGCCTACGACTACGCGCAGGACGTCATGTCGGCGAACGCCGCCGCCGGCGACGCGCAGGAGGGGATGAGCGCGTTTCTGGAGAAGCGGCCGCCCAGCTGGCGAGGGCGGTAGCCCCGCTTGGTTTTCTGCTAGTCTCGCCCGCCCCGAGGCGCGCATGCACCGGCTGGAGATCGATCACATCTCGCTGCGCTTCGGCGGCGTCTTCGCGCTGCAGGACGTCAGCCTGCACGTCGGCGCTGGCGAATTGGTGGCCATCATCGGGCCCAACGGCGCCGGCAAGACCAGCTTGATCAATTGCATCAGCGGCGTCTACCAGCCGGCCACGGGCGCCGTGCGCTTCGAGGGGCGCGACGTCTCCCGGCTCAAGCCCGCGGCGCGCACGCGGCTGGGGCTCGCCCGCACCTTCCAGAACATCGCCCTCTTCAAGGGCATGACGGTGCTGGAGAACATGATGGTGGGGCGCCACTTCCACCAGCGCACGGGGCTGATTACCGGCGGCATCTATTACGGCCCCGGGCAGCGCGAGGAGATCGCGGAGCGGAAGCTGGTCGAGGAGATCATCGATTTCCTCGAGATCGAGCATATCCGCAAGAAAGTCGTCCATACCCTTTCCTATGGATTGCAGAAGCGCGTCGAGCTGGCGCGGGCGTTGGCGCTCGAGCCCAAGCTGCTTCTGCTCGACGAGCCGATGGCGGGAATGAACGCCGAGGAAAAAGAGGACATGGCCCGCTTCATCGTCGACGTCAACGAGGAGAAGGGCACCAGCATCCTCATGATCGAGCACGACATGGGCGTGGTCATGGACCTCTCGCACCGCGTCTGCGTGCTCAACTTCGGCAAGAAGATCGCCGAAGGCCTGCCGCTGGAAGTGCAAGGCAACCGCGAGGTGCAGGTGGCCTATCTGGGAGCGGAGGCCTCAGCGTGAGCGACACCTTTCCCAAGCTGCTCTTGCGCAACGCCGCCGCCCACGGCGCGCGCACGGCGCTGCGGGAAAAGAAGCTGGGCATCTGGCAGGAGACCTCGTGGGCCGGCTACCTCGCCGCCGTGCGCGAGCTCTCGCTGGGCTTTTTGGCGCTGGGTCTCGAGCGGGGCGACAAGGTGGCCGTCCTCGGCGACAACCGGCCCGCCTGGATCTGCAGCGAATTGGCGGCGCAGGCGGCGGGCGCGGCCTCGGTGGGCATCTACCAGGATTCCAACCTCAATGAAGTGGCCTATGTCATCGACCATTGCGACGCCCGCATCGTGGTCGCCGAGGATCAGGAGCAGGTGGACAAGATCCTCGAGATGATCGAGAAGCTGCCCAAGGTGCGGGCCATCCTCTACGACGACCCGCGGGGATTGCGCTCCTATCGGCATCCATTGCTCATGTCATTGGAGTCGGTGCGGGAGCGCGGGCGGGCCATGGACCCTTCGCTCTTCGAGGCCAATGTCGCCCGCGGCGGCGGCGAAGACCTGGCGCTCATCTGCTACACCTCCGGCACCACCGGCTTTCCCAAGGGGGCAATGCTCTCCTATCGGAATCTCATGACCATGGCCCTGGCGCTGCACCAGGTCGATCCGCGCCGGGCCGAGGACGAGTTCGTGTCGTTTCTGCCGCTGGCCTGGATCGGGGAGCAGATGATGTCGATCGCCACCGCCCTCTCCATCGGCTTCACCGTCAATTTCCCCGAAGAGCCGGAGACGGCGGCGGAGAACATCCGCGAGATCGGCCCGCACATCCTCTTCGGGCCGCCGCGCTTCTGGGAGAACCTCACCTCGATGGTGCAGGTGAAGATCATGGACACCAGCCCCTTCAAGCGCTTCATGTATGAGCGCTTCATGCCGATTGGATATCGGCTCGCCGAGCAGCGGTTCGAAGGGCGCAAGCCGGGCCTGCCGCAGCGGCTGCTCTATTGGCTGGCGTGGTTCTTCCTCTTCCGCGCCTTGAAGGACCGCCTGGGCGTCTCCCGCCTGCGCAGCGCCTCCACCGGCGGCGCGGCGCTGGGGCCCGACGTCTTCCGCTTCTTCCACGCCATCGGCGTGCCGCTGCGGCAGATCTATGGGCAGACGGAGATCAGCGGCATCTCCTGCATCCACCGCGGCGACGCCATCCGCTTCCATACCGTGGGCGTCCCTATCCCGGGCACCGAGGTGCGCCTCTCCGACACCGGCGAAATCCTCTCCAGGAGCCGCGCTGTCTTCATCGGCTATTACAAGAACGACGAGGCCACCCGCGAGACCCTGCAAGATGGCTGGCTGCGCTCGGGCGACGCCGGCTACTTCTCCGAGGAAGGTCAATTGGTGGTCATCGACCGCATCAAGGACGTGCTGCGCCTCGGCGACGGCACCCAGTTCTCGCCGCAGTTCATCGAGAACCGCTTGAAGTTCTCGCCTTATGTGAAGGAAGCGGTGGTGATCGGCAAGGACCGGCCCTTCCTCACCGCGCTGGTCTGCATCGACCGGGAGACCACCGGCAAGTGGGCCGAGGCGCGCAAATTGTCCTATACGACCTATACCGATCTCTCCGCGAAGCCCGAGGTCTATGACCTGGTGCAGAAGGAGCTCGACACCGTCAACGAGACGCTGCCCAAGGCCGCCCGCATCCGCAAGTTCGTGCTGCTCTACAAGGAGCTGGACGCCGACGACGAAGAGCTGACCCGCACCCGGAAAGTCCGCCGCGCCTTCGTCGAGGACCGCTACCGGACGATTATAGCCGCGCTCTATGGTGAAGAGCGGCACATCGCCATCGACACCACCATTCGCTTTCAGGACGGCAAGACCGCCCGCATCCAGGCGGACCTCGCCGTGCGGTCGCTCTGATGGAATTCTTCTTCCAATTGGCGCTCAATGGCGTGGTGGTGGGCAGCATCTATGCGCTGGTGGCGCTGGGCTTCGTCATCATCTACAAGTCGAGCGGCGTGCTCAATTTCGCCCAGGGCGAATTCCTCCTCCTCGGCGGATATGTCTTCTGGGCCCTGGTCGAGAACCACGCGCCCTGGCCCTATGCGGCTGCCCTCACCATCCTCTTCAGCATCGTCCTGGGCTTGGCCCTCGAGCGGCTGATCCTGCGCCCCATGATCGGCGAGCCCATCATCTCCGTCATCATGGTCACCCTCGGCCTCTCCAGCGTGCTGCGCGCCATCGTGCTCGGCATCTGGGGCACCGATACCCGGCCCTATCCGGAGCTCTTTTCCAGCCAGCCCATCATGGTGGGGCCGGTGCCCATCTCGCAGGGATATCTCTTCAGCATGGTGATCTCGGCCGCGCTGCTCCTCGCCTTCACCCTCTTCTTCCGCTATTCGCGGGTCGGCATCGCCATGCGCGCCACCGCCTTCTCGCAGGAAGTCGCGCAGTCGATGGGCATCTCGGTGCGCAGCATCTTCGCCATCTCCTGGAGCATCGCCGCGGTGGTCTCGGCCCTGGGCGGGATCCTCCTCGGCGCCCTGCGCGGCGGCGTGGATGGCTCGCTCTCGGTCCTGGGCCTCAAGGCGCTGCCGGTGGTGATCCTGGGCGGGCTCGACAGCATCGCTGGCGCTATCGTCGGCGGGCTCGTCATTGGGATCCTGGAAAACCTCTCCGGTGGATACCTGGACCCATTGATGGGCGGCGGGGTCAAAGAGGTGGCCCCCTTCGTGGTGCTGGTGTTGATCCTGATGGTCAAGCCCTACGGGCTCTTCGGCAAGATCAAGATCGAGAGGGTGTAGATGCGCTGCGGCGATTTTCGCACCAGCTACCAATCCGACATGGCTGTCTTCGACAGCGACCTGTCGCGCTGGCTGCTGGCCGCCTTCTTCGTCGCCCTGCTCGCCTTCCCCTCCGTCGCCACCAGCTATTGGCTCGACGTCGCCACCCGGGTGGGCATCGCCACCATCGCCGCGCTGGGCCTGAACCTCCTCACCGGCTTCACCGGGCAGATCTCGCTGGGCAACGCGGCCTTCCTTTCGGTGGGCGCCTATACGACGGCCTGGCTCTCCAACAAGGGCGTGCCCTTCATCGCCGTCATGTATCTCTCGGGTCTGGTCAGCGCGCTGGTGGGCATGGTCTTCGGCATTCCCTCCTTGCGCTTGAAAGGCCTTTACCTCGCCATCGCCACGCTGGCGGCCCACTTCATCATCGCCTTCGTCGTCACCCATTGGGACGCGGTCACCGGCGGCGTCAACGGCACCTCCGTCGAGCCGGCGCGCATCGGGTCGTTCGTCTTCGACAGCGACTTGCGCCTCTATTACATCGTGCTGGCCGCGGCGACCTTCCACCTCTGGTTTGCCAAGAACCTCTTCCGCACCCGCATGGGCAAGGCCTTCATCGCCGTGCGCGATCACGACATCTCCGCCGAGGTGATGGGCGTCAACGTCTTCAAATACAAGCTCTATGCCTTTGCCATCAGCTCCTTCTTCGTCGGCGTGGCCGGCTCGCTGCTCGCCTACCAGGCGCGGATCATCAGCCCCGAGAACTTTCCGCTCAGTGTCGCCATCGACCAATTGGGAATGATCATCATCGGCGGGTTGGGCAGCGTGCTCGGCTCCATCTTCGGCGCCGCCTTCATCACGCTCTTGCCCGAGCTGCTGCGCATCGGCACCAGCGCGCTCTCGGGTCAGTTGCCCACGCTGGTGCAGATCTTCGCGGCGCTCAAGCTGGGCGTCTTCGGCCTCACCATCGTGCTCTTCCTCATCTTCGAACCGGACGGCATGGCCGCTCGCTGGCACCGCATCAAGGCGTACTGGAAGCTGTATCCATTCTCGTATTGAAAAGGAGGCAGCAATGATTGGCATCCTCGTGGCAATTGCGCTCGCCGCAGCACCCGCCGCAGCATCCGCCGGCGAAATCAAGGTGGGCGGCATCTTCGACCTCACCGGCGTCACCTCCGACGTGGGCAAGTCCTTCGCCCGCGGCGTTCGCGACGGCGTCGCCTGGACCAACGAAAACGGCGGCATCAACGGCAAGAAGATCAACCTCGTCGAGGTGGACTACGGCTACAAGATCCCGGAGGCCGTGGCCGCCTACAAGCGCATGGTCAACGACGACAAGGTGATCATGATCAACGGCTGGGGCACCGGCGACACCGAGGGCCTCAAGGCGCTGGTCAACGCCGACAAGATCCCCTACCTCTCGGCTTCCTTCTCGGCGAAGATCTCCGATCCCTCGAAGACGCCCTACAACTTCTTCGTCGCGCCCAGCTACTCCGACCAGCTGCGCGCCTGGCTCTCCTGGGTGCGGGCCGACTGGAAGGACCCGACCCGCAATCCCCGGGTGGCCTTCTATTATGGTGATAATGCCTATGGAAAGAGCCCTATCGAGGCCGGACGCCTCTTCTGCAAGGAGAACAAGATCGATCTCGTCGACGAGGAGATCCTTCCCGGCGTCTTTCAGGACGCCACCAGCCAGCTCTTGAACACCAAGCAGAAGGGCGCCGAATACGTCTATATCAACGTCACCACCACCGGCGTCTCCACCGTCCTCAAGGACGCGCGCAAGCTGGGCCTCGCGCTCAAGTTCGGTAGCAACCCCTATGGCTTTGGCGAGGGCCTTCCGGCGGTGGCCAAGGAATTGGCCGAGGGCGTCACCGGCGTCATGCCCGACGTTCCCTACGGCGAGGACGTGCCCGGAATGAAGAAGGTGGTCGGGTTCCACAAGAAGAACCATCCCGACGATACCCACGACACCATGTACGTCCGCGGCTGGACCTACGTGCTGGTCTGGAGCGAGGCCTTGAAGCGCGCCGACGCCAAGCACGCGCTCACCGGCGAGGGCGTCAAGGCGGCGCTGGAGACGCTCCACAACTTCGAGCTGGGCGGCCTCACCAATCCCATCACCTATACTCCGACCGATCACCGGCCGGCCACCAAGACGCCGATCTACATGGTCAAGGAAGGCAAGCTGGTCAAGGTCATCGAATACGACATGGGCCGCAAGCCGGAGTGGCTCGGGCTCTGATCGATGCTGCGATTGAAGAACATCGAAGTCATCTATGACGATGTCATCCTGGTCCTGAAGGGGCTTTCGCTGGAAGTCCCTTCAGGCCGGATCGTCGCCCTCCTCGGCCCCAACGGCGCCGGCAAAAGCACGACGCTCAAAGCCATCTCCGGCCTGCTGGCCACCGAGGAGGGCGAGGTCACCGACGGCGCCATCGAGTTCGATGGCCAGCGCATCGAGAAGCTGCGCGCCGAGCAGATCGTGCGGCTGGGCATCTTCCAGGTGATGGAGGGGCGGCGGGTCTTCGAAGACCTGACCGTGGACGACAACATCACCATGGGCGGGTACATCCGCAGCGACCGGGCGGGGCTGCGGCGCGATCGCGATCTCTGCTTCGATTACTTTCCCCAATTGAAAAACCTGCGCGGCAAGCTGGCCGGATATCTCTCCGGCGGCGAGCAGCAGATGCTGGCCATCTCCCGCGCGCTGATGGCGCGACCGCGCTGCATCCTGCTGGACGAGCCGTCGCTGGGTCTCTCGCCCAAGCTGGTGCAGGAGATCTTCGGCATCATCCGCAAGATCAACGAGCAGGAGAAGACCACCATCCTCCTGGTGGAGCAGAACGCCAACCAGGCGCTGGCCATCGCGCACTTCGCTTATCTGATGGAAGGCGGGCGCGTGGTGCTGGAAGGCGAGACCGACAAGGTGAAGGCCAACGAGGACGTCAAGGAGTTCTACCTGGGCGGCACGGGCGGCAAAAGGGATTACAAGGCGGTCAAATCCTATCGCCGCCGCAAGCGCTGGCTGTCGTGAGGGAGCGCCATATGTTGCGTGAAGGGGTGCTGCTCAATCCGGAGTTGGAGACGCAGGACGCGGCCACGCGGCGCGCCTTTTTGGAGAAGCGGCTGCGCGAGACCTGGTCCCTCGGCCTCGACGAGCTGGGCGGAAAGCCGATCACCCGCAAGGACAACCTCTCCAAGCTGCAAGAGGAGAATTTGCCCTTCGCGGGCCTGCTCAAAGGGCCGGTGGCGCGGCTGCGGCGCCTGTTCGTCTCGCCCGGCCCGACCCATGTGCCGCAAGGATCGGCAATCGATTACTGGCGCTTTGGAATGGCTTTTTCGGCCGCCGGCATGCGTCCCGGCGACGTGGTGCTCAATACCCTCTCCTATCACTTGACGCCGGGCGGCTTCATGCTCGACGCCGGCCTGCGCAGCCTGGGCTGCGTGGTGATTCCGGCCGGCACCGCCGAGACGGTGGCGCAGGTCCGGGCCGCCTCGGTGCTGCAAGCCACCGGATATGCGGGCACGCCCAGCTTCCTCCGGACCCTGGTGCTGCGCGGCCGCGAAATGAACCTGCCGCTTCATTTCCAGGTGGCCTTTGCCACGGCGGAGATGCTGCCCGAATCGCTGCGCACCGAATTGGAATCGTTTGGAATCCGCGTGCTGCAGGGCTATGCCACCGCCGACCTGGGTGTGCTCGCCTACGAATGCAGCGAGAAGAGCGGAATGCACCTGCACCCCGAGTGCATCGTCGAGATCCTCGACCTCGAGACCGGCGCGCCCGCCGAGCCCGGACAGCCCGGACAGGTGGTCGGCACGACGTTTGATAAGGACTATCCGCTGCTGCGGTTCGCCACCGGCGACGTCAGCGCGCTGATTCCCGGCGAGGCGCGCTGCCCCTGCGGGCGCACCGCGCCCAGGCTCAAGGGCATCCTCGGCCGCGTCGGCGACGCCTTCAAGGTGAAGGGCATGTTCGTGCGCGGCAGCCAGATGGAAGAGGTGGTCAAGCGGTTCCCCGCCATCGCGCGCTTCCAGGCGGTGGTGACCCGCGCCGAGCACCAGGACCACCTCGAATATTTGGTGGAGCTTGCTCCCGGAGCGCAGGTGGACTTCGCCCAGGTCGCCGAGGCGCTGCGCGAGACCATCAAGGTTCGCGGCGAGGTGCGCGCGGGCGTCATTGCCCCCGGCGCGCCGCGGGTCGACGACCGGCGGACCTGGAAATGACCACTCCCATCACTGGACGGCGGTTCCTCGTCACCGGCGGCGCGGGCTTTCTCGGGTCGTATATCGTCGAGAGGCTCAAAGCGCGCGGCGCCACCGTCTTCGTGCCCCGCTCCCGGGACTATGACCTGGTGGACCGCGAAGCCGTCCGCCGCGTGCTGGCCGACTCCCGGCCCGAAGTCGTCATCCACCTCGCCTCGAAGGTCGGCGGCATCGGCGCCAACCGCAAGAACCCGGCGCGCTTCTTCTACGAGAACCTCATGATGGGCGCGCAGGTGATCCACGAATCCTGGGCGGCCGGCGTGGCCAAAGTCGTCGCCGCGGGCACCATCTGCGCCTATCCCAAGTTTGCCAAGGCGCCCTTTCGCGAAGAGGAGATCTGGGACGGATATCCCGAGGAGACCAATGCCCCCTATGGTCTCGCCAAGAAGATGCTGCTGGTCCAGTCGGAAGCCTATCGCGCGCAATATGGCTTCAATTCGTCGGTGCTCTTTCCGGTCAACCTCTATGGCCCGCGCGACAACTTCGACCTGGAGACCTCGCACGTCATCCCCGCCTTGATCCGCAAGATCGGCGCCGCCGTCGCGGCCCGGGCGGGCGAAGTCCAACTCTGGGGCGACGGCACCCCCACCCGCGAGTTCCTCTATGTCGAGGATGCCGCCGACGGCTTCATCGCCGCGGTGGAGCGCTACGACAGCTCCGAGCCCGTCAACCTGGGCAGCGGCACCGAGATCAGCATCCGCGCGCTGGCCGAGCTGATCGCAAAGGAGATGGGTTTCTCCGGCCGCTTCGTCTTCGACCCTTCGCAGCCCAACGGCCAGCCGCGCCGGGTGCTCGACGTCTCCCGCGCCAGGGAGCGGCTGGGCTGGGCCTCGCACACCTCGTTTCAGGACGGATTGCGGCGCACCATCGAGTGGTGGAAGAGCCAGCCGTGACGCCCGCGCGCGTCCGCGGCTTCGACTGGCTGCGCGGGATCGCCGTGCTGGTGATGATCCAGACGCATTCGCTGGTGCTGCTGCGGCCCGAGTTGCGCGCCGGAGACCTCTTCCTCACGCTGCAGTGGATCGACGGGCTGGTGGCGCCGTCGTTCATCTTTGCCGCCGGCTTTGCCATGGCGCTGACGCAGGTGCGGGCGGCGCTCTCGGGCGACGCTGCAAAAGAGGCCCGGCGCCGCCGTTTCCGCCGCACGCTGCGCCGCATCGGCGAGGTCCTCTTCGTGGCCACCCTCACCAATTGGGCCTGGTTTCCCATCTTCCGCGAGCCGCATTGGCTGATCCGCATCGATATCCTTCATTGCATTGGCCTGTCGCTGCTCATTGCCCTTCCCATCCTTTCGCTGCTGGCGCCGCACCCGCGCCTGTTGCGCTGGACGGCGCTGGGCCTCGCCGCCCTGGCCTTCGGCCTGGCGCCGCTCTTCGAGCAGGTGCCGCCGCCGTGGGGCAACTTCGTCAGCTTCCGCACCGGCTCGCTCTTCCCGCTTTTGCCCTGGAGCGGCTACGTCTATCTCGGCGCCGCGGTGGGCGCGGCCTGCGCCACCGGAGGAGCGCGCGGCGCCGCCCGCTGGCTTCTGGCCCTCACCGCCGCCGGCATCGCGCTCTGGCTCCTGACGCCGCAGGTCTCCGCCCTCTATCCGCCGCACGAGTTCTGGGTGACCGACCCCACCAACCACGCGCGCCGCTGGACGCAGGTCTGCCTCATCGCCCTGGCGCTGCTGGCGGTGGAGCGCGTGCCGGGCGCGTGGAACGCCTCGCTGCCGGTGCGCTTCGTCGAGGTCTTCGGCACCTCTTCCTTGGCCGGCTACTTCATCCACGAGATGCTGCTCTACTTCCACCTCGCCGGCTTTTCCTTCGAGGTGGTCTGGGGCAACCGCTGCAGCTGGCCGCGCTACGCCGCGGTCTTGGCGCTGCTCATCGCCTGTACCTTTGTCCTCACCTGGCTCACCGACCAGCTCTACCGCCGCGCCGACGCCCGGCTCATCGCGAAGACTTGACCTTCGCCGCCTTCAAGTGGGCGTCGAACCAGCCGACGATGCGCTCGATGCGGTCGCGCACGTGGGCGGGCTGTCGGATCGAGTGGCCTTCGTCCTCGTAGACCACCAGCTGCGTCTCGACGCCCAGCGTCTTGAGCGCATGCCAGAACTCCTGGCCCTGCGGCAGCGGCACTTCGGCGTCGCGCTCGCCGTGCACCACCAGCGTAGGGGTATGGACCTTGGTAATGAAGGTCATTGGGCTCGAGCGCGTATAGACCGCCGGGTCTTCATAGACGCTCTTTCCAAAGTACGGCAGCATCCATTGGTCGATGCGATTTTGGCCATAGTAGCTCTGCCAATTGGAAAGCCCGGCGCTGGCCACCGCGGCCTTGAAGCGCTGCGTCTGCGTCACCGCCCACATGGTCATGTAGCCGCCATAGCTGTGGCCCATCACGCCCACCCGCTGCGGATCGACCGGCGCCACCCGCGCCACTTCATCGACGCCGCGCAGGATGTCGCGCAGGTCGCCGTAGCCGAAGTCCTTGACGTTGGCGCGGGTGAAGGCCTCGCCCTGACCAAACGAGCCGCGCGGGTTGGGCAGGAAGACGTAGTAGCCCTGGCTGGCGAGGAGCAGCGCCTGCTGCGACCAGGTGGAGCGCGCGGCGCTGGCCGGCCCGCCGTGGACGAGGACGATCATCGGCGCCTTATCCGTTGACGCGGCGGGCGCGGACGGCGCCGCGGCAGGAGCGGCGGGCGGCGCGAGCAACCAGCCCTGCACGTCGAAGCGGTCGCTCTTCCAGCGGATGCTGCGCGCCGCACCCGCCGGCGATCGCAGGGCCGCGTTCCTTTGGGTCACCTGCGTCCACTTGCCCAGCGCGCCCGCGACCACCTCGGGCGGCGCCGAGAAGCTCTCGCGCACCGCCGCGCTGACGCTGCCGTCCGCCGAGAAGCTGGCGCCGATGGGCCAGCCGTTCGAGATGCTCTCGCTGCCGCGCCAGAGCGTGCGCACCGGGCCGTCGCCGCCCGCCGCCACCTCGAAGAAGGCCGCGTCTCCTTCCACCTGGCCGCCGAAGCGCACCACCTCCGGCGCGATCCAGCGCACCGACGACGCGCTGCCGCGCAGGCCCCTGGTCAGGTTGCGCGCCTTGCCGCTGCCGTCGGCGGGCACCACGAAGAGGTCGCCGCCGTTCGCGCCCGCGTCGGACATCAGGCCTTCGATGAAGGCGATCCGCGTCCCGTCCGGGCTCCAGGCAGGCTCGCAGATCTGCAGCGCGGGCTTGTGCACCACCCGCGCCAATCCGCCCGCGTCGATGAGGTAGAGCTGCGCGACCCACCAGTTGTCCTCGCCGGAGCCGTGCGCCGCCGTGGCCGCGAAGCCCGCCCCCGACGGGCGCCAGGCGTATTCGTAGACGAAGAGGTCGGGCGGCGAGAGCGGGCGCAGCGGCGCGCTGCCGTCCACCGGCACCAGCGCGAGGCGCTGCTCGCGAATCTTCTCCTCAACCACGCCGGTCTGCCGCGCCGCCGGCAAGAGCGGCCCGCGCTCGTCGGCCCCGCCCTCGATGAAGAGGACCGCCAGCGTCTTCCCGTCGGGGCTGAAGAGCGGCCGCTCGAGGTGGCCGTCGACGTGGGTGAGCTGGCGAACCCCGCCCTTGAGCAGGTTCGCGACATAGAGCTGCGGCTGGTGGGCCTTCTCCGCGTCGGAGATGAACGCCAGCTGCCGGCCGTCCGGGCTGAAGGCGAGGTCGTTCTCGTCGTGCGCGGCCTCCTGCTTGCCCGCCGTGACGCGGACCGGAGGCCCGCCCTTCAGCTCCTGCACCTCGATGTGCGACTGCTCGGGCAAGGGCCCGTCCGGGCTGGGAACCTGCTCGACCCAGGCGACCCGCGCGCCGTCTTTCGAGAGGACCACGCCGTGCAGGCTGACCGTCTGGTTGAGCGTCTCGAGGACCTGCGCGGGCGGCGCCAGCGCGAAGAGCAGGACGAGGGCAACGTGCATCGAGCCTCCAGGAAGGCGAAGGGCTATATCAGAGCCCCCGACCGGCGTTATCATGCTGGGCCCTCATGTCCGAGACCCAGGCCGGCCCGACCGACTCGAACAGCGACCGCGACGACGAGATCGCTTCGGCCCGCCTCGCCTTTCGCGAGTTGGACAAGGCCTGGCGCGCCACCCGCACCTACGGCATCAACAACGCCGTCACCAAGCGCTTCTTCGAGCAGCTCCAGACGCTGATGATCGCGCACCTCGATCGCTTCCTGGTCCTGGCCGTCATCGTCGATCGCGCGCAGCTGTTGCTCTACGGCGAGAGCGTCTACGACAGCGAGGACACGCTGGGCGAGAGCCTGGCCTTCCGCCTCTACGGCGACGGCGTGCGCGAGGTGCGCTTCGAGCACGGCGTCTCGCCGCAGGACCTGCACGACTTCCTCGACGCGCTCTGGGTCCGCGACGACAGCGAGAACGCCGACGACGACGTGGTGACGCGGCTGTGGGCCAAGGACCTGCCCACCATCTCCTTCGTCACCGCCGAGGACATCGTGCGGGCGCCCTGGTCGCAGGAATTGGTGCCGCAGGAGCACGGCTTCTTCGCCACGCCGCCGGCTGCCTTCGGCGGAGTCATCGAGCGCGAGAAGCAGCTGGCCGCCACGGCTGCCGTCGCCACCGGGCCCGGGCCTGCCGCGGCGGGCGAGAACCTGCGCCGCGACGGTCCGTCGGGCCTGGTCGGCTTCGAGGTCAAGGAGTACGAGCGCGCCATGCTCGAGCGCGAGCTGACGGCGGAGAACGGGCTCGACTCCGAACAGTTCGTGCTGGGCATCCTGCGTGCCATCCTCTCCTCGCAGCAGCCGCCCGACGTGCTCACCCGGGCGCTCGCCACCTTGCCGCCGGTCCTCGAGGTGTTGCTCGGCAAGGGGCGCTGGCCCGCGCTGGTCGAGGTGCTGGCGCTGCTGGAGACGGCGCCCGAGACCAACCCCGGATTCGAGCCCACCCACGGGATGCTGGCGCGCCGGGTGCTGGAGTCGCTCAACGTTCCGCAGCGGGTGGCGCTCCTCGAGGCCGGCCTCAAGGCCGCGCCGGAAAAGCTCGACGGGCTGGCGGGCGTCTGCGCGCGGCTGACCAGCGCCGCGGTGGACCCCTTGTGCGCCGTGCTCGCGAACCTCACCCACGACGAGCACCGGGCCGCGCTGCGCGACACCCTCATCCGCCTCGGCGCCGAGAACCCGGAGCCGGTCCTGAAGGGCCTCGCCGACGAGCGACCGCAATACGTGCTGGATCTGATGGCGATCATCGTCGCCTGGCAGCAGCCACAGGCCGCGAGCGTGCTCTCCATGCTCTCGCACCACGCCGACCACGCCGTCCGCAAGGAGGCGCTGGCCAGCATCGCCCGGCTGCACCCGAAGGGCGACGGCGCGCCGCTGCTCGCCTTCGTCCGCGACTCCGTCGAAGAGGTGCGGCTCCATGCGCTGCGCTTGCTGGCGTCGGGCCGTTACGCGGCGACCTGGGAGGCGTGGGCGCCGCACCTCGCCGACAAGGAGGCGCTGCTCGAGCAGCCGCGCGGGGAGAACCGCATGCTCTTCCACGCGCTGCGGGTGACGGCGCGCGACGGCGCCATTCCGCTCTGGCTGGAGCTGATCGAATCGCGCAGCTGGAAGCAGCGGCAGAAGACGGAGGAGACGGCGCTCCTGGCGGTGCGGGAGCTGACCTCCCTGGGGACGCAGCGCGCCTGGCAGGCGCTGGAGAAGGCGCAGAAGATCGCGGGCGGCGCGGTGAAGAAGGCCATCGCCGAGGCGCTGCAGGCGAGGCCCTCTTGACCGAGCCCAAGCCCAACCCCAACGACCCGCTGCTCATCCACGACCGCTCGCTGACGGCCAAGGTGGCCCGCGGCTCGGAGGCGGGCGACATCGTCGACCAGCAGCTGCACCTGCTTGGCACGCAGCTGGTCTCGCAGGTCAACGTGCTCTTGCGCACGGTGCGCTCGCACGGCGGCGCCAACACCGCGCTCGACCGGCCGGTGCAGGCCATCCTCACGCTGGTGACGGCGCTGGGCCACGACCAGCCGGTGGTGCTGCGGGTGCAGGAAGGCTTCGTCTTCCTCGGCGAGCGGCACCTCAAGACCACCAGCGCTCAGATGCCCATCTTCGGCAGCTTCATCGACGCGCTGGCGGCCATCGGCGTGGGCGGCATCTCCATGGAGCGGACCACCACCGACGCCGAGCTGCGCAAGTTCGCCGAGCTCTTCGTGGCCATCCTCCCCGGTCCTGCGGGATTGGAGACGCTGCGGGCCAGGCTCGCCGAGGCCTCCCTCGACAACATCTCCATCGAGACGCCGCGGCAGACGCGCAAGGACGAGACCGCCGACTCCGGCATCCCCCGCACCGGCCGCAGCGGGCCGGTTGCCTCCCCCCACGGCCAGGTCCAGCAGCGCTCCCGCGGCGCCTACGCGCGGGCCGGCATCGCGCTCGACACGCTCAACCAGAACGCGCGCAGCGGCGGCAAGATCCACTTCCGCCACGCCAAGCGCGCCATCCAGAACATCGTCGATCTGCTGCTCAAGGATCCGGCCACCGTGCTGGGCTTGACCACGCTGCGGTCGCACGACGAGTACACGCAGAACCATTCGGTCAACGTCGCCCTGCTCTCGATGGCGCTGGCCAACCGCGTCGGCTACAAGAAGCTCGAGCTCGCCGACGTGGGCCTCGCCGCTCTCTTCCACGACGTGGGCAAGTGCACCATCCCGCTCGAGGTGCTCAACAAGCCGGGCGAGTTCACGCCCGACGAATGGGTGGTGATGCGCACCCATCCCATCGAGGGCGTGCTGGCGCTGGTGGGATCGCGCGGCCTGGGCAACACGCCGGGGCGGATGGCGGCGGCGGCCTTCGAGCACCACCTCAACTTCGACAGCAGCGGCTATCCGACGCTGTCCACGCCCAGGCGGCAGACGCTCGCCAGCCGGATCATCTCGGTGGCCGATTGCTACGACGCCATGACCTCGGCCCGCGTCTACCGCCGCCAGCCGCTGGCGCCGCCCAACGTGCTCAACTACATGCTCTCGAAGTCGGGCACCCTCTTCGAGCCCACGCTGCTCAAGTACTTCATCACCTGCGTCGGCATCATCCCCATCGGCACGCTGGTGCTGCTCGACACCGGCGAGTTGGCCACGGTGCTGCGCCCGTCCGAGGACAAGCTGCTGGCGGAGCGGCCGGCGGTGCGCATCATCGCTGCCGCCGACGGGACGCGGCTGGAGCCGGCGCCGGAGGTGGACCTGCGCGATCTGGACGCGGGCGGCGCCTATCCGCGCAGCATCGTGCGCCTCATCGACAACACCGACTACCACGTCGAGACCAGCCGCTGGGTCAGTACAGGATCCGGGTCTTGACGCTGGTGGGCAGAGCGCCGATGTCCTTCTTGACGTCGTCCGAGACGTCCTGGTCCAGGTCCATGATCAGGTAGCCGACGTTGGCGTCGGTTGCGAGCACCTGGCTGTGGATGTTGGCGTCGTGCTCGCTGACGATGCGGTTGATGTCGCGCAACACGCCGGGCACGTTGCGGTGGACGTTCAAGATGCGGTGGGTGCCCTTGATGGGGGGCAGCTCGACGTTGGGGAAGTTGACCGCGCTGGTGGTCGCGCCGGTGTTGACGAACCTGGTCAGGACGCTGCCCACCTCGCGCCCGATGGCCGCCTGCGCCTCGCTGGTGGACCCGCCGACGTGCGGCGTGAGGATGACGTTGGGCAGGCCGCGCAGCGGAGACTCGAAGCCGTCGGAGTTGGTCTCGGGCTCCTCCGGATAGACGTCCACCGCCGCGCCGGCGAGGTGGCCTTTGCGGAGCGCTTCGGCGAGCGCGGGCAAGACCACCACCGTGCCGCGGCTGAGGTTGAGGAGGTACGATCCCTTGCGCATGGCCGCGAGCTCGGGCGCGCCGATCATCTCGTGCGTCGAGGCCGTGGCCGGGACGTGCAGCGTGACGAAGTCGGCCGCCTGCAGCACTTCCTTGAGCGACGGGAGCCGCTGGTTGTTGCCCATCGGCAGCTTGCTGCCGGTGTCGTAGAAGACCACCTTGAGGCCCAGCGCCTCGGCGAGCACGCCCACCTGCGAGCCGATGTGCCCGTAGCCGACGATGCCCAGCGTCTTGCCGCGGACCTCCCACGAGCCCTGCGCGACCTTGCGCCAGCGCCCTTCGTGCACTTCCCGCGAGCGGTCGCCCAGCTGGCGGGCCAGCGCGATCACCTCGCCGATGACCAGCTCGGCCACGCTGCGGGTGTTGGAGAAAGGCGCGTTGAAGACGGGGATGCCGCGCAGGTTGGCGGCGGACAGCTCCACCTGGTTGACGCCGATGCAGAAGCAGCCGATGGCGAGGAGCCGGCGCGCTTCCGAGAGCGCCTTCTCGGTGACCCGCGTCTTGCTGCGGATGCCGAGGACGTGGACGTCGCGCAGCTTCTGGGTGAGCTCGTCCTCCTTGAGGGCGCCGGAGACGATCTCGAGCTGGAAGCCTTCGCAGCGGATCAGCTCCTGCGCGGTGGGGTGGATGTTCTCGAGGAGGAGGAACTTGATCTGGCCCAAGGGGAAGGACGTCACCATGGGCGCGAGATTAACCGCCGGCGCGCGGCTTTGCCAGGAGCCGCTCCATCGCCCCCCGGAAGACCGGCAGCTCCTGCGCCCCCTGCACCGCCAGCTGGTCGTCGAAGATGAAGGTCGGCACGGCGTGGATGCCGAGGTCGTGCGCCTCCTGCACGCTGGCCTCCACCGCCGCGCGATAGGTCCCGCTTTCAAGGGCGGCCTGCATGGCGTCCGGGTCCACTCCCGCATCGACGGCGGCGCCGCGCAGCACCTCCATTTGATACAGATCGGCGCCTTCATTCCAATAGCGCTTGAGGATGGCCGCGTTCATGGCCTCGAGCTTCCCCTGCGCGCGGGCGAACTCGGCCGCCTCGTGCGCCCGGCGCGTCGAGGGGATCCGCTCGCCGCGCACCATCTTCAGGCCCTCGCGCGCCGCCCGCAGCTTGAGGGGCTCGTTGGGGTCCTTCATCTTCTCGCGGATGTATTCGGGAATGGGCAGGCCTTCCGGCGGCGTCTCCGGACGGAGGAAGAACGGCCTCCACTCCACTTCCAGATCATATTCCTTGCGCAGCTTCTCGATCTCCACGAGACCGACGTAGCACCAGGGTCAAACGAAATCGGACCAGATCTTCACGTTCATCTTCAATACTCCTCAAGGAGGCAGGACCGTCTCGCCATAGGACAGATAACGGTCCACGCATTGCGCCGCCAGCCGCCCTTCGCGGATGGCCCACACCACCAGCGATTGGCCGCGCGCCATGTCGCCCGCCGCGAAGA
>JANXXR010000563.1 GCA_025350525.1 Deltaproteobacteria bacterium | reverse complement strand
CTCGACCGGCGGTACCAACCCAGACACGGAGGCAGGGTCCAATGAAGTACCCGAAGAGTGAGAACCTCGGCACGATCGCCGGTCCCGACGGGCGCGACTACTCGATGAAGTTCTACCGAGAAGACGAGGGGGTCGCAGTCGTTGTGGGGCCTTCCCCGCGCAGCGGCAAGATGGAGTGGGTGAAGGAGGTGTTTCGGGAGCACGCCGCGACCCCAGAGGAGGCGCGGCAAGAGATCGACGCTTGGCGCCGTGCGCAGGACTGGCCCGAGTAGCCACGCCACAGCACTGGCGGGTCATGCGAATGCCGCCTCTGGACACTGAAGGCATGGCTGGCCGGGAAGCCATGGCTGGCCAGCGCTGGAACGAATCGCCTTAAGTCCAGCGTGCCGACAACTGTCTAGTTGACTTGACAGATACCGCGCCCTTCTGTCTAACATGATAGACATGAGAGCAAGGGCGCTGCTGAAGATCCTTCGCGACCTCGGCTGCGTCGAAGTTCGGCAGGTCGGCTCTCACGTCCGCGTGCAGTGCGGCACCTGCCTCACAACGGTGCCGGTTCACGCCGGCGAAGAGTTGGGCAAGGGTCTGCTGCGTTCCATCGAGCGCGACTTGGAGCCTTGCCTCGGCAAAGGCTGGCTCAAGCGAGGAGGATGAGATGGCCATTATCACCGGTGGAGAGTTGATCACCAGGGTCGGCAAGGGCTCGGCCAAGCCGCTGCGGCTGGAGATCGAGCGAGACGAAGACGGCTGGTGGATCGCCACTGTGCTTGGCGTAGAAGGCGTTCACACCCAGGCACGTACGATCGCGTCGGCGCGAGAGCGCATCCTCGAGGCGATGAAGGCGGCGGACTACTCCCACTTCACGCTGGTAGAGCACGTCGGCATGCCCGCGCAGATCCGCAAAAAGGTCGACGCAGCGCGCGCCGCTCGGGCCCAGGCCGAAGAAGCCCAGGAGAGCGCCCAGGAAAGGCTCCGCGCTGCACTTCGGGTGCTTAAGGAGGACCTCGGCGTCAGCCTGCGTGACGCCGCGGAGCTTCTTGGCATCTCGCACCAGCGCGCGCACCAGGTGCTCGGCGAGAAGCAGCCGGCTTGACGATGACGATCGCGGGCCGATTCTCGACGTCAGTCAATTCGGCCGGGCGCGCGGTCGGGAGCTGTGCTAGATCCGCCGCCCACTTGACCAGCACCTTTCACCGTGGCACCCAGTTAGCACCCAGCAACTCCGCAGTGCAGCGCAGATCGCTAGAACCAGCCGTCGAATCAACGACGTCCCCATCGTCTAGTGGCCCAGGACACCGCCCTTTCACGGCGGTAACCAGAGTTCGAATCTCTGTGGGGACGCCACCTAACCTGCCAGATTTGCTTAGTTCTTACTTCTCTTCCGCTGTCGTTGCCCCGCTGTTGCCCCCGACCGGACCCCGCTGCTCGAGCAACCGGATCGCCTGGTTGAGCGACGCCGGCGACAGATGCATGTAGCGCATCGTCGTCGAGAGGTCCGCGTGGCCGGCCAGCTCTTGAATCGCCTTCGCCGGGGCTCCACGCATCGCGAGATGCGAGCAGAACGTGTGCCGCAACCGATGGATGTGGCCGGTCACGGGAAGGCCTTCGGCTCGCTCCGCACGTTCCATCCAGCTCCTCAGGGTGTTCTCGCTGACCGGCTCCCCGTTGCGCTGGTAGAGCATCCTCGACCCTCGAAGGTGCCTGATTGCCTGCAGAGCGGCACTCAGGCGCGTCGTCATCGGGACCCGTCGCGTCTTGCCTCCCTTGGTCGTGCCGATCTGGCCGCACCAGTCGGAGCGGGCGATGGTGAGCTGGCCGCGCCTGAAGTCGGCGTCGGTCAGATCGAGCGCGATGATCTCACCTCGCCGAAGCCCCGCCTCGCCAGCAATCAGCACGAAGGCGAGTACGGCGGGGTCCACCTTGCGAGCGCCATCCACCAGCCGCTCGAAGTCGTCGAAGTCGAAGAACTGCATCTCGGTCTGCCGAGTCTTCAGCTTCGCGAACCGTGGTGCCGACTCGATGACGCCCCATTCCGCGGCGCAGTTGAGCAGGCGGGAGAGCACCCCGAGGCTGTCATTGATCGTTCCGGGATCGAACTGCTTCATGGCGGCCTTGAGCCGCTGTTCTGCCTGCTTGTCGATTTCATCTAGCCGGAGCCGCCCCAGCGCGGGGCGGATGTGCAGCTTCAGCCGCGACTTGTAGCTCGCAGCCGTGCTTGGCTTGAGCTGGTTCGCCTCCACGTGCTCGGAGATGAACCGCGACTCGAAGTCCTCCAGCGTCGGAACCTCCTTCTTCGGCTGTTTGGGTCCATTCATTGCGAGGTACCGCTCGCGCTCTTCGGCCCAGCGCCTCGCGCCGGACTTTGACTGCACGGGCGCCCTCGAGCGCTCGCGGTACCTGGTGCCATCCGGTAGCCGAACTCGGATGTCCACCTGGAGCCAACCTCCTTCATGCTCAACGACTCGGATCGTCATCGCCTTGTTCTCCTGCCCGGCGATGACACACGCTTGGCGGAGCACTCTAGCAGGTCCGACTTGCGCCAGACGAGACGCCGGCCAGGACCGATGGTTTCTGGTAGTTGCCCACGGGAGTGCATCGCGTAGACGCTGTCCGGCGTGGTGAAGAAGAGCCTGGCCGCCTCCGGCACGCCACACGTCTCATCGTTTGCCAATGGAGCGCCAATGCGCGGGAGTTGCCGCACGAGCTCGCTGACCGCGGTCGCAAGGCGCTCCTGGGCGTCGAGCGGACGGCCGCAGGTCGCGCAGTAGACGTCCGGGCCCGGCGGGTAGAGCGCCGGCGCGCCCGCTGCCACCGCGCAGGAAGGGCAGCGCCACTCAGCCATGTTCCCCTGCTCGGTAGATCCCAGCCGGAGAAGCCCGAGGGATCTCAGTCAGGGATGGCTGGACGGTGTTGTCGGAGACGGACAGAGCGCTCTCCTTGTCGGGAACTTGAATAGATGCTACTACACACATCATGTCTTACGCAATGCGCACAAAAGCAGATCAGAAGAAAGCCGACTGGACCTTCTTGGCGAGGCAGCGGCGTTCGGCGGGGTGCAGTCGCAGCGGACGCAAGATCAACTTAGGACCTACTGTCTGACGCTGTTGTACGAACGATGGTCCGAAGGAGACGTCCTATGCTACAAGCGAAACCGATATCGCCCGCAAGTGGCCGTCCGATGTCGGACCCTGACCGTGAGGATGCCGTGCCCTCCGCCCCCGCAATGACTGAGGAATCCGCAGTGCGGACGGCGCCTCCACCCACGCCCGGAATGGGCGGGCGAACTGCTCCGGCCCCTCCCTCCCAACGACGGGATAGAGGGGCCGGAGCAGTTGGTCCTTTGGGAGGAGTGGAGGCAGGTGTTGGCAGTGTCAGTGATCGGGAGGCGGGGGCGGAGGTGGAAAAAGAAGTTGGTTCCTGGAGGGGAAGGTTGACAGCAAGGGATCGGGAGTTGGTGGGTCATTTGGGGTTGGTGAGGGATCTGAGAACAAATCAAATTGCAGAGATGATGTTTCGGGGGAGAGCGCAGTCGGTTCTGTCGGCGAGGCTGGGAGAGCTGGCGGATCGACATGGGAACTGTAGAGCGCTGGTGAAGAGGCTCTGGTTCGTGAATGGAGATGGCAGGCGGGTGCAGGTCTGGGCGTTGACGCATTCTGGGTACGGGCTGGCAGAGGAGGTGCTGGGGCGACGATTGAAAGTGCCTCGGCATGATGTGGCGTCGCAGTTTCTCGAGCATGCGACGGGAGTAAACGAGCTCTATGTCGCGCTGACGAAGAGGCCGGATGCGCCGCGACCTGCGGACTGGAGCGCACGCCGCGGCAAGCCTGCTGACGACTTCGCGCGTGTGCCGACGGCGTTCCGCTGGGTTCCGAGCGAGGACCTGGCGCTGCCGTTCGCGGAGTACGTTCGCGAGGAGGATCGTTCGCGCGACCGGCGGCTGCAGCCGGACGCGCTGCTCGAAGATCCAGTCCGGAAGCGTCGCTATCTGATCGAATACGAGACTGGCAGCGCGACGGTGCTAAACGCGCAGCACAAGACCGCTACCCTCACCAAGCTGGCGCGCTACTCGCATTTCCTCCTCGGCTTCGCCGACGCCCACGGGAAGTCGACCTATTACTCAAAGCACTTCGCCGACGGCTTCTCGCCGGTCGTCCTCTTCATCGCGCGCACTGCAGCGAGGCGCGAGACGATTGCGGAAGCTGCCGCCGGCTGGGCAGGAGGGGAGATGACCCCCCGCCTTCAGGTGCGCTCGCTCACGGTCGAACAGGCCTGTGCCGAGTTTCGGGCGCTCATTCTGGGAGAGAAGCCAGCTGTTCCGGCTCAAGCAACAACGGCCCCGCCTGCGGCGCCACCATCGAGAGCGTCGCAGCATGGTGTCCTTCTCTCCTGGAAGGAGGTCGAACTCCTCCGGCACTTCCAAGAAGAGGCACTGCACGCGATCCAACGAGTCAGACACACCGTCCGTGCCGGGCAACCGGTCGTTTCCGAACCCAGGTATCCAGAGCAAACAGCGGCCGCCGAGCGCCTTCTGCAGTGGCTTCTCGCGCTCAGGCCAGCCAAAGCGCAGTGAACAGAACTGGCGCCTCAAGCGCCAGCAGGTGAGGGGGCAACGAATGGGAGATCGCAACAGCGGGGAGTACCAGCTCTTCAACCTCCGGCTGCCAGCGGAGACCCTCAGCCGGCTCCACCGGTACAGGGACTACCTGAACCAGACCCAGCCCGGCATCGACGCGAACGTGAGCATGGCGGCGCGCATGCTCCTGTTCCGTGCGCTCGACCAAGTCGAAGAGGAGATGGGGGTTCGAAACAAGAAGGCGAAGGCTGGACCCCACGACCTGGTCCGCGGGAAGAAGTGACGCGTCTCGAAGCTTTCTCGGTGGTGAAGTCGGCGCTCGTGATCAGAATGAAAAGAAACCGTTCGGACCATAGGACGTTCAAGCCGCCGATCCGGGTCTGATAAGAAGTCTTCCGTGCCCCCGTGCGTGGCGGGCAGCTTACCCGAAGCAGCGCGCGGCGGTCGACGGACCCGCCGCGCAGGG
>JANXXR010000532.1 GCA_025350525.1 Deltaproteobacteria bacterium | reverse complement strand
CTGCACGTTCTGTCCGTCGGTGGTGATGCCGATGGAGTCGCTAACGCCCGAGGAGAGGCGCAGGTAGACGGTGTTGGCGTCGGCCGGATCGACGGCGAGGATAGACGGCTGGGTGCCGTTGGGCGCCGGAATGACCGTGGGCGCCGACCAATGGGCCCCGAAGTCCGCGCTGCGAAGCAGCACCGGGGTCAGCGTGTTCGGGGCCGGGGTGTTCGACTGACGGATCGCGGTGGCGTAGACCACGCCGGGCGCGGATCGCGAGCTCTCGATTCCGGTGAGCAGGTCGGCGGTCGAATAGAGGGGCGCCCCGAAGGTCTTTCCGCCGTCGTGCGAGGCGACGATGTTGGTGCCGCCGACGGTCGAGACGATGGCCAGCGCAAAGGCCGGGTCGACGGGATCGGCGAAGATGTCGCTGACATTGACGTTGGCGACGGAGCCTCCCGAGGTTGGCCAGGAGCAGCCCACGTCGCCCGAGCGGGTCAGGTTCACCGAGTCGGCGAGCAGGGCGCCGTCCGCGGTGACCTGGTAGTAGCTGACGTTGAACGACGACAAGGGTGCCGACGAGCCCGTGGTCACGTAGGGCTCGCAGGCATAGCGCCAGGTGGCGCCGTCGTCCTCCGAGATGATCAGGCCGAAGTTCGCTCCCACCAGGATGCGATGCGGGGCGGACGCCGGAAGATGAATGCTCAGCTCATCGGGGAACGCGCCGTTGGCACGCGCCGCCGAGACCCCGGGAAGCGCGATCGCAGCTGCAATTGCGATGGCGAGGCCCGGGCTCGGAGAGTTGGCACGCACGCGCTCTGGCGACAAAGATGAAGGCTCCGGATGAGGGCCGGCAGTGGCCGGCTTATTCTAACCAGCCCGTTTCGCGTCGCGCCGCCTGCGCAGGAAGGCGAGCAGGCCGAGGAGCACCGTCGCGCCGGTGCCGCCGATGCTGCTGCAGCCGCTGCTGCCGCGCAGGTTGTCGTTGATCTTGGCCACCTGGAAACCGTTGTCCTGCGTGGTGAACCAGACGTCGCCGGAGGTCATGCCGCGGTCCTTCGGGAAGCTGGGCTTGGCGGGCGCCCAGTCGACCGGGCGGTCGAAGCCTGAGCCGCCGAAGGTCCAGTACTGGGAGCCGGGCAGAGTCTTGGTGCCCTGGGCGGGCGGCTTGTAATACGCCACCTCCTTCGGACTCTTCGGATCGCGGATGTCGAAGAACCGCATGCCGGCGCTGAAGCAGCTGCAGGCGGCCATGGTGGCGTCGTCGGCGTCGTCCACGTTGCAGTAGTGGCAGGAGTATCCGAAGATCGGGTTGCCCGCCCCGAAGGGAGTGTTGCCGGTGGTGGGAATGCTGGCCAGCGACTGCGAGCAGTGCGCCACGTCGGACATCTCCAGCTGCAGCTTGGAGGAGGTGACCGGATGCACCGGGTCGCTGATGTCGATCAGCCGCGGGAAGCCGTTGACCGACTTGCCCGCCGAGCAGGCCGCCTGCGCCGCCCCCGCTCCTTCGAGGTTGGGCCCGAGCTCGTCGGTGAAGAGGATGTAGGGCTTGCCCTTGATGGTCACCGGCAGCGCGTTCTGCGCGATGACGCTGCCGTCGTCCCAGGTGAGCAGGCTGGTGATGCGGATGGCGGGGTTGGCCTTCCGCGACTGGATGTCGCTGACGTCGAGGATGAGCAAGCCGTTGTTCGATGGGGCCTGGCTGCCGAAGCCGCCGATGACCGTCATGTAAGCGGTGTTGCCGTCCTTGCTGAACTCGAGATCGTGGAAGATGGGATCGGTCCCCGCAGGCGGCGTCCAGGTGAAGAGCACCTTCGGGTTGGTCGCGTCGGTGGTGTCCACTGCGACCACGCTGGGATTGTTGGTGATGGTGGTGACCCAGTAGGTGTTGCCGTCGGGAGACCACTGGCCGGCGTGGCCTCGGCTTCCCGAGAGCACCACGCTCGACTTGAGCACGGGGTGGCGGCAATCGCCCGAGATGTCGTAGATGGCGAAGCCTGGGCCAGGCTGCTGCGCGCCGCCCAGCAGCTGGCGCTTGGCGTTCACCTTGAGCGACTCCCAGGGATCGATCATTGCGCCGGCCGGATCGGCGAGGTGATCGGTGATGACCGGATGCGCCGGATCGGTGACGTCGACCACGACGGTGCCGGGCTGCACGGGCTTGGTGCTGTTGTTCGCCTGATCGTAGTAGGCGCAGTTCTTCCAGGCGGCGAGCTGCCAGCTCGCGCCCTCGCCCTGCACCGACCCGACCAGGTCGGCGTTGCACTTGAAGCCGACCTTGTTCGCGCCGCTGGTCACCTCGGCCTGCGTGGTCTCGCCTTGCAGCCCGCTCTCGGGCCTGTCTCCCTTGCCGCAGGTCGCCTTGGGAACGGCCTGGGCGAGTGCCGCCACCGGCACGAGCAAGGCGACGAAACCCATCAGACGCAACGCGCTCGGACCAGTCATGATGCTCTCCTTGCCACTTGGGAATTTGTTAATGAATCGCAGAGACTAGTCGGGCAAACGCGAGGCGTCTTCCACGTTCTTGCGACTTGCGATTTATTGATCCGCCCGGGTCGGAGGCACGGCCGGCTGCGTCTTGCTTTCCCCTGGTGAAGCGCCTACGCCCACCCCACCGCACGGACATCACGCGCGCGCAGAGCCTGCTTCAGCAAAGGAGCACCCAATGAATCGCGTCAAGACCGCCTCCACGATCGTCTCCTTCCTTCTCCTGCTCTCGCTGCCGCCGTCCGCGCTCGCCGCGTCTTCGGCGCAATGCACCGCGCTCAGCTCGCTCGCGCTTTCTCACACCGCGATCACCAGCGCCACCTGGACCGCGGCGACCACCGCGCTCCCCGAGCACTGCAGGGTCCAGGGCGTCATCGGACCGGGCACCATCGGCTTCGTCGTGCAGCTCCCGACCGACTGGAACGGCAAGCTCTACCACGCAGGCGGCGGCGGATACGTGGGCTTCATTCCCGACGCGAGCGCGGGCCTCGCGCTGCACTACGCCACCGCGGCGACGGACACCGGCCACACCGGCGGCGGGCCGCTGGGCGGGGCCCTCGACGCGACTGGGCGCTGAACAACCCGCAGGGAGTGATCGACTTCGGCTATCGCGCGGTCCACGTCACCACCACCACCGCGAAGGACATTATCGCCGCCTACTACCACCACGCTGCCTCCCGTTCGTACTTCGTCGGCTGCTCGCGCGGAGGCGGACAAGGGCTGATGGAGGTGCAGCGCTTCCCCGGCGACTTCGACGGCCTCGTCGTCGGCGCGCCGGCGTTCAACTGGACCGAGTTCATGCAGGGCTTCAACTGGAACTCGCGGGCCGTCGCCGCGTCGCCCATTCCGGACAGCAAGCTGCCGCTCATCGCCCAGGCGGTCCTCAACCAGTGCGACGCCGGCGACGGGCTCATCGACCAGCTGGTGCAAGACCCCAGGCGGTGCAACTTCGAGCCGGCGGTGCTGCGCTGCCAAGGTCCCGATGGTCCAGGCTGCCTGACCGGGGCGCAGATCGAGGCCGTCCGCGAGGTCTACGCCGGTCCGGCCAACTCCAAGGGCCGACGCATCTCGCCCGGCTTCCCGGTGGGGAGCGAGGACGGCGGGGACGGCTGGGGCCTTTGGATCAGCGGAGGAACCCTCCCGATTCCGCCGCTGCAGTTCACCTTTCAGGATCAATTCTTCCGCTACATCGTCTTCAACGATCCCGGGTACAACCCGTTTACCTTCAACTTCGACACCGACCAGGCCAAGCTGATCGCGACGGGGCTGATCCTGAACGCGACCGACCCGGACCTGCGGCCGTTCCAGGAGCGGGGCGGGAAGATCGTGATGTTCCACGGCTGGAACGATCACGCGCTCAGCGCGCTCAAGACCATCCAGTACTACGGCCAGGTGGGCAGCGCGATGCGCGGGCGGGGCGACGACGACGAGGGCGTGCAGGGGTTCCTGCGCCTCTTCCTCGTGCCGGGCATGCACCACTGCGCCGGGGGGCCGGGCCCCAACACGTTCGACGCGTTCTCGGCGGTCGTGCGCTGGGTGGAGCAAGGCAAGGCGCCGGAGCGCATCATCGCCTCGGGCGGCGCGGTGCCGGGCCGCACGCGGCCGCTGTGCCCGTATCCGCAGCAGGCCGTGTACCAGGGCAAGGGGAGCATCGACAGCGCGGCAAGCTTCGTCTGCCAGACCGTGGGACAGGCGAGGGACGACGACTGAACCTAGACGTCGTGTCTCATGCGGACGGTGGGTCCCCGGGTTTCCTGGGGGCCGACCTGACGAATTACGCCTGCGTTCCGGTAGCCGCGCGGGCTGGCCTTGGCGATGCGCCGGAACGTGGTGGCGAAGTGGCTCTGGCTCGCGAACCCCACCCGCAGCGCGATCTCGGTGATGGAAAGCTCCGGATCGCCGAGGAGTGACTTCGCGCGCTCGATCCGCTGGTGCAGGATGTACTGGTGCGGCGCCAGCCCCACGCTCTGCTTGAAGCGGCGGAGGAAGAGGTACAGGTCCAGCTGCGCCAGGTCCGCGAGGCTCTGGAGCGACAGGTTGGCGTCGAGGTTGTCGCCGATGAATTCCAGGACGCGGCTCAGGACCTTGCTGGGGAGCCCGCCGCAGTGGGCGGGTTCCTGCCGGAGATCCGCATAGCGGCCGGCCAGGTGCGCGGCGAGCGCGGCGCCGATGGTCTCGCCGTAGAGCGGCCCCACCGGCGTTCCGCAGCGCACGTCCTCCTCGAGAGCCAGGATGCTCTGGGCGATCCAGGGATCCTCGATGGCGAGCGAGGTCCGCAGCTCGACCTGCGTCTGCCTCGGGGCCACCGCCGCCAGAAGCTCCGGCGCGATCTCGACGAGGATGTTCTCCGCATAGGAAAACCAACGGCCGGAGTGAGGAATGCGCGCGGGGACGATGTGGATCCCGCCCTTGCTGATGCGCGCCCGCTTCCAGCGCTCGCCCGGGAACCGCCACTCGCTGTCCATCGCCGGCGTGAGGTGGAGGTAGACGACGTGCTTGAGCAGGTACCGCTCCGAGAACTCTCCGGGTCCCCCGCAGAGCCGCTCGAGCCGGATTCCATTCCAGCGGTTGCCGCTGGAGAGCTGCAGTCTGTTGCGCTGGTGGATCAACCTCCGATTTCCAGTAGTGACCTCGACGATTCCGGCTTCCTTCGGCAAAGCTTTCATCGAGCGAGCTCCGGGGGAACGGGGGGCGTCATGCGACTGCTTCGCGGGCAAGCCGTCAAGGGGCGACGCGTCGCGAATCCGGCTTCTGGCAGCGCGTGCCGGGAGCTATCGCGCGGTGTCGCCCAGCTCCCGCAGCAGCTGCCGGGCCTCGGGCTCCTGATCGAAGGGACGGCCCGGCTCGAGCGCCGCGCGCACCTCGCGTCGCGCCGCGGCGGCGTCGCCGAGCTTCAGCCAGGCGGTTGCCAGATGGTAGCGGATGCCCGGCTGATCCGGCGCAAGCTTCGCCGCCGCTTCGAAGAGCGCGCGAGCGCGGGCCGCATTGCTGGCCAGCTGAAGCTGGGCCGTGCCGATCGCATCCAGCACCCCCGGATCCGACGGCGCGTCCAACTCCAGATCGCGGACCAGCTGCAGGGCCCGGCGGCGCGACTCCGCATCCGTCCGCGCGGCGACCAGCAGCCGCAGCAGCTCGGCCGCGGTCCGGTCGTCGTCGGGCCGCAGGAGCAGCACGCGCTGGTAGGATTGGATGGCCGCTTCCCGGTCGCCCAGTAGGGCGCTGCCGTGCCCGCGCTCGAGCTGCAGCCGCGCGTCGTCCGGAAAGCGGGCGAGGCCATCGTCGCAAACGGCCAGGGCGTCGCTCGGGCGATCGAGATCGAGGAAGAGCTGGGCGAGGTCGGAGAAGGGCGCCGGGGAATTCTTGCGGCGCTGCAACTCGCGGCGGACGGTCGCCTCGGCGAGGGCCGGCTGGCCCGCCTCCAGGTAGGCGCGGGCCGCGGTGGACAACGGATAGTCGAAGCCCTCGTCGCGCTCGGCGATGCGCACCAGCCGGTTCCCCGACTCCGCGGGCCCGTGCTGCCGGGACCAGAGGCCAGCGAGGCTGGTGATCACCCGGTGCGACCGCGGCGCCAGCCGCAGCGCTTCGAGAAATTGCTCCTCTGCCAACTCCAGCTTTCCCTGGCCGAGCGCGCTCAGTCCCTCGAGCCACGGTCCCAGCATGGTGGACGGATAGGTGGTCCGCGCCTCTCTGGCTTGCCCCTGCGCGGAGGTCCACTCGGCGCGCCTGCTGTGATCGACGAAGGCGCGGATCAGGGTCCCCAGCGCTCCGGGCCAGTTTTCGGCGGAGTCCAGTCGCGGCGCGGGCGGCCGTTGGAGCGCGTCCGCCGCTGCTGGCGGCTTCCGCAGCAAGTCCCTCAGGGCGCCCGCGATGCTCCTGGGGTTGCGCTCCACCGCGCGCTGGGCGTCGAGCAGGGCGCCGTGATAGCGCCCGGCGCGGTACCGGATCTGGGCGCGCAGCTCGCGCGAGGCGGCGTCGTCCGGCGCGATCTCGAGCGCTAGGCTCGCCGCGGCCTCTGCTTCCTCGAGCTGGCCAGCGGTAAGCCGCAGACGGGCCAGGCCCAGGAAGGCGTCGGCATCCTCGGGATGCATCTCCGCCCAGGCCTGGAGCTGGAGGAAGGCGTGCTCGACGAGGCCGAGGCTCAGCTCCAGGCCGGCGAGGTCGCGAAGGGCCTCGCGGTGTCCGGGCTGCAGCTCCAACGCGCGGCGAAATTCGTCGCGGGCGAGATCCGCTTTCTGCTCGCGCACCAACTTCTCCGCCCGCGCAAAGTGAAGCGCCGCCCTGACGCGCGCCGCGGGACCTCTGACCAGAAGCCAACCGGCCAGAGCCAGCGCCACCAGCAGGGCGACGAGCGCGACGCGGCGCACAGCCTTCCTGAGGCCAACTCCCGGAGGCGGCGCAGGCACGGCGTCCGCCGGCGCGCGCGCGAGGTTTCGGTTTCTCGATCGCTTTCGCGCGGCGGCCATGAGGGATTGCTTCAGTGCTCCGTCCGCACGATCCGGTAGCGTCCAGGCCCGAGCGAAGCGGTGATCTGGCGGACGTCGCCATCGGGCCAGGTGACCTTGATCGAGGCGACCGAACCCCAGTCGCCCAGCCCGAAGTGCGCGGCGATCAGGTCGTGCGACTGGTGCCCGCCGCTCGCCTTGATCTCGCGTATCTGCAGTCGCCCGTCCGGGGCGCGGATCTCGATCATCGCCCCGACGCCGGCGCGGTTGCGGGTGCGCTGGTCGTCGAGCCGCACCGCGAAGCCGGGGCCCTTGGGCGCATCGTTGCGCCAGAGCACCGGCGTCAGCTGCAGCGGATAGCTGAGGATGTCGAGGTCCCCGTCCAGGTCGTAGTCGAGGAAGAGAAACGAGGCGGTCGGCGAATGATCGGTGAGGCCCATCTCGCGCGTCGTCTCCACGAACTTCTTGCCGTTCTCATTGTGGTAGAGGACGTTCGAAGGATTGTAGAGGCGCAGCCGGGTGCCCTGCGCGATGAACAAATCCTGCCAGGTGTCGTTGTCCAGGTCGGCGAACTTCGCGTTCCAGGTCCAGCCGCCGTATCCGACGTTCCAGGCCGCGGCCTCGTCGCGCCAGACCTTTCCTTCGCGCTTGAAGAGGACGTTGGCGTGCCCCACGGAAGGAATCTCGTCGGGCATCGTCTTGTACGACTGGTTGTAGTCCATCGGGCTCTCGGCCATGGCCGCGCAGACGTCGTGCATGGTGACGAAGTCGGCCGGGATCTTGTCGCACTCGTCCAGCACCGCCTTCTTGTCGGCGCCGAGCGCGGGCAGCCGCAGGAGGATCCGCGTCCACAGATAGGAGGCCACCGCGCAGTCCCGCTGCTCTTCGGCCGACGCCAGCTCCTTGCAAAGCCCCACGCTCCAGGTGTCGCGCCCGCGCGTCACCGCCGCCTGGAAGCGCGCCAGCGCCTGGCACCGCGACTGGTCGGCGAGGTCGGCGGAGTAGAGGTCGCAGCTCATCACCGGCGGGGCCAGCCGCTTGGGGAGATCGTTCATCCGCCCCATGGCGATCTGGCCGATGTACAGCTCGAGGCTGCCGTCGTTGTCGATGTCGGCCGAATCGAACGACATGGTGGTCATGGTCGAGAAGGGGAGCGGGCTCTCCTGCTTCTTGACCGGACGCAGCTTGCCGGCCTCGTTGAGGTAGATCCGGTCCGGCTCGTCGAAGTCGTTGCCGACCAGGAGGTCTTTGCGGCCGGTTCCGTTCAAGTCCATGAAGAGCAAGGTCAGGCTGTCGCCTTCGGGCCCGGGCAGCGCCTCGGGCGTGAAGGTTCCGCCGTGGTTGTGCCAGAGCCGGTTCACCGCCGGCGCCGGGTAGAAGAACCAGGACTCGAAGGTCGCCGCGCCGGTGACGATGTCGAGGTCGCCGTCGCCGTCCACGTCCGAGAAAGCGGTGGAGGCGGCGCAGACCTCGCCCGACCTGGGCAGCTCGACGTGCGCCTTGCCGGAGAATTCTCCGCCGCGGTTGAAGAGGATGTGGCTGCCGTGCATCCAGGTCGAGAAGTAGAGGTCGGGCTGGCCGTCGCCGTCCAGGTCCACCAGCGCCACGTCGCAGATGATCCAGTCGCGCATCTGCGGGAAGTCGATCTGCTGCAGCTCGAACCGGCCGCCCAGGTTGAGGTAGAGGAAGACGCCGAACGAGGTGCCGATGGCCACGTCGGGCCAGCCGTCGCCGTTGACGTCTCCCGCGGCCATCGAGCCGAAGTGCATCGGCCCCGGCTGCATCACCTGGTAGGGCCGCGGCAGGGGAAGCCGCTTGAAGCCGACCAGCGATCCGTCGATGCGGCTGAACGGCTTCTCGCCCCGCTTGGCGCCGCTCTCCTCGAAGGGCGCGAACCAGAGCTCGCTCCCCGGCGAAGCCAGGAGGCGCCGCTCGGGAGTCACCGGACGCACCAGCTTGCGCAGCTCGGCCGCGGAACGGCCGATGGGCAGCGCGGGCTTGTGCTCTTTGGTCGCCGGCAGCGCGGTCAAAAGCGCGGTCTGTTGCGCCTGGTAGATCTCGTTCCAGTGGTCGAGCACGCCGGCCGCGGCGCCCGCCGAGATTCCCACTGCGAAGACGGCGGCAGCGGCGGCGCTGGCCAGACGCCAGGACAGGGTGGTGCCGAGAATGCTCCACGCGTAGACGCTGTAGATCCCGAGCGTGAGCAGAAGGGCCGCCACGATGTGCACCGGCATCCCGGCGTTGAGCAGGACGGAGCAGACGATGACGTCGAACGCCATCGGGACCGGAAGCAGCACGCCGAACGCGCTGGCCAGAACCAGGATGGCCCCGTTCGCCATCCAGCCCTGGACGCGCGACAGGTGGGTGAGCGCATCCCACGGCAAGAGCTCGCTGAGCATGGCGCCCAGGATCCCGGCGAGCAGCATGAGGGGCAGCGCGACCACCACCACCCGCCATAGGTTCTTCGGGTAATGCAGCAGGACCCAACCGAGCGCGCGAAAAAATCCGCGGGGCGGCTGGGCGGCCGCATCGACCATGTCGGCCGTGCCCAGACGCGCCTCCAGCCATCGGAACACGCCGACGCCGGGAAGCTGCGCCGGCTTTCGAATCGACTGCCGGGTCCAGCCCGGCCGCTCGGCCAGCCGCGCCAAGAGCGGCACGGCCACCAGCACCATGAAGAGGCCGCCCGCGATCTTCAGCGCCGCCAGGTACCAGGGGAAGATCGAGAGGACGATGCCGAGGACGATGACGTTGAAGGTCGGCGAGCTGAAGAGCGCGGCGAGCGCGACTTCTACCCGGCCGCCCCCGTTGAGCATCCCCTGCGCGATGGGCGCGGCGCAGTTGACGCAGACGCCGAGCGGCGCCCCGACCATCATTCCCTGGAGCGCGCCCGCGAACTTTCCTCCCCGCGTCCTGCGCAGCAGCGGGACCACCGTCAGCATGGCTGCGGCGAGGAGCAGGCCAAAGGTCATCCCCTGCCGGTTGGTCATCCCCCACTCGAGCGCGGTCCAGGCGATGTGCCGGAAGCGCTGGTCGGGCGGCGGCTCGGGGAAGAAGCGCTCGAAGCCGAGCGGGGTGGAGAGGGCCTCGTTCGGATCCGCGCTGGCCTTGCCCTGCAGCGATGGGTAGCGGGAGCCGATCCAGAACATCGCGCACAGCGCCGCGATCAGCGCCACGGTGATCAGGATCCTGAAGTCGAACCGGCGCGCGCCCGGTGCGCGATCCGGCTTCGGATCGGTCGAGGCGCTGGGCGGGTTTGCGATCATGGCTTTCGTCAGAAGACGAGGACTGCGAAGCCGGTGGAGGTGGCGGCGAGCGTGGTGTAGCCGATGACCTGGTGGGCGAGGGCGAAGTCGCGCTGCGAAGGCTGGCCCTCCTTGGACGCGGTGATGGGACCGAGGATGATCTGCGCCACGATTCCGGCGGCGGCCACCACCATGGCCACCTTGTGCAAGGTGACGGTGTCGAGCCGCGACTCCTTCGGCAGGGGGCTCGGGGCGAGCACGGCCAGCAGGCCGGTGGCGGCGAAGAGGGCGGTGGTGCCGATCCCCAGCCACCGGTGGGTGACGATGTAGCGGCCCGAGTAGCCGCCGCCTCCGTACTTGTCGTTGTAGTTGAGCTGACCCACCACGGCCGTGGCCACCATGGCGCCCACGGTGGCGAAGCCGCCGAGTTGGTGGAGCTGCAGCATGCTGCGGCGCTGCGAAAGCTCTCGCGAGAGCTCCCGCCCCCGCGCGACTTCGGCCGGGTCAGGCGCTTTCTCCGGAGGCAGCAACTCGAAGTCGTCGGACGGCGGCGCCGGGGAGACCGCCTGCGCCGGGGCACTCTGCGCAACGGGAGCCGGCGACGGGGCGCTCTGGGCAACGGGAGCCTGCGCGGGCGTGGTCTGCGCCAAGGCAGCTCCCCCGATCAGGGCGCCGAGGAGGAGGGCGCGCAGCTGGCAGGCCGGCCTCATCGGGCCTTCCCCCCGAAGAGAACGTCGCCGTCGATCTGCACGCGGTCGTCCACCTTCATCAGCAGGAGTTCGGGGCGCTCGACATGGAAGGCGTCGAGGCTGATGGAAAAGGAGAACCGCGCCCGCACCGCGCTCCCCTCGGCCGTCAGCCGAATCGGGATCCGCTGCTGCTGCTGCGTACCGTTGAGGTGCACGGTGGCTTGCAGCTCGACGTCGAGGGGCGCAGCCAGCGGCAGGCGCACTCCCTGCGCCGTCCCCTTCACTTCCGCAAAGGGGTGCTCGGGCTCGTGGGTCGTCTCCCTCAGGTGTTCGTCGCGGTTGGAGTTGCCGCTGTCGAAGCTGGCGACGCGGGTCCGCACCTGGACGCGCAGCTCGCCGCCCTCGAGCACCA
>JANXXR010000457.1 GCA_025350525.1 Deltaproteobacteria bacterium | reverse complement strand
CGCCGTTCCAGAACGGCACCGAGGGCGGCGCGCCGTGCGCGTCTTCGACCCGCACCCGCCCCGCCTCGACGCGGCGGATGCGCCAGCTCTGGTTGCCGAGCAGGAAGATGTCGCCCGCCATGCTCTCGATCGCCCAGTCCTCGTCCACCTGGCCGACGGTGACGCCCTCGGGCTCGACCACCACCGCGTACTGCGCGGTGTCGGGGATGGCGCCGCCCGAGGTGATGGCTGCGAGGCGCGAGCCCCGCCGCGCCTTGAGGACCTTGTTGACGCCGTCGCGGTGCAGCCGCGCCCCCTGCGCCCGGCCCGCCCGCCGGGCCACGCCTTCGGCGTGCATTTCGATGATCTGATCGAACTCGCGCAGAGGGAGATTTCGATAATTCCAGGCGCGCTTGGTCAAGGCGAAGGCCGACGCCTCGGGCAGGTCCTCGCAGGCCGCCATCGCCACCAGCTGCTGCGCCAGCACGTCGAGAGGCCAGTCGGGGATGCGGGTCACCTCGAGGTTGCCCGCCGCCATCCCGCGCACCAGCGCCGCGCACTCCACCAGCTGATCGCGCGTCACCGGAAAGAGCCGCCCCTTGGGAACCCCACCGCGGTGGTGCGAGGCGCGGCCGATGCGCTGCAGCGCCACCGAGAAGCTGCGCGGCGATTCCAGCTGGACCACCAGATCGACGGCGCCCACGTCGATGCCCAGCTCCAGGGAAGCGGTGGCCACCGCGCAGCGGACCTCGCCGCGTTTCAGCTTCTCCTCGGCGAGCAGCCGCACCGGCCGCGCCAGAGAGCCGTGGTGGGCGACCACCTGGTCCTCCCCCAGCCGCTGCCCCAGCGCGTGCGCGACGCGCTCCACCTGCCGCCGCGTGTTGACGAAGACCAGCGTGGTGCGGTGCTCGCGGCAGATCTGCGCTATGCGGTCGTGGATCTCCTCGCGCTGCTCCTTGGAGGCGACGGCGCAGAGCTCGTCGCGCGGCACCTCGATGCGCACGTCGAGCGGCCGCCGCGCCCCGCTCTCGACGATGGCGCAGGCCCGGCCGCCGGTGAGGAAGTTTCCGATCTCCTCGATGGGCCGCTGCGTCGCCGAGAGCCCGATGCGCACGCAGCGCCGTCCGCAGAGCGCGTCGAGCCGCTCGAGCGAGAGCATGAGGTGCGCCCCGCGCTTGTCGCGGGCGACGGCGTGGATCTCGTCCACCACCACGGTGCGGACGGTGGCCAGCAGCTTGCGGCCCTTGCTGCTGGTGAGCAGCAGGTAGAACGACTCGGGCGTGGTCACCAGCACGTGCGGCGGGTGCTTGAGCATCGCCTGCCGCTCGGCCTGCGGCGTGTCGCCGGTGCGCACGCCGGTGCGGATCTCGGGCACGCCCTCGAGCCGCCGCAGCTCGGCCAGCGGCTCGATCAGGTTCTTGCGCACGTCGTTGGCCAGCGCCTTGAGCGGCGAGACGTAGAGCACCTGCGTCTCGTCGCGCAGCCCCGCGCCCTCGCGGATCATGGCGTCGAGGCAGGCGAGGAACGCGGCCAGCGTCTTGCCCGACCCCGTCGGGGCGGCGATGAGCGTGTCCTCGCCCCGCTGGATGCAGGGCCAGCCGAGCAGCTGCGGCTCGGTCGGAGTGCCGAACCTGGCGGTGAACCAGCCCGCCACGGCAGGGTGAAATCCGTCGAGCATCGGGGCGATCTACTGCTGAACGTCTCTTCAGGTCAACCCGCCGATGCGGACGTGCGCGAGGGGCACGCGCTCCTGGCAATATCCCGAGAGCGCGGCGCAGAGCGTCTCCAGCGCGCGGGGCGGACAGCTGCCCAGGTCGAAGACGGAGAACAGCTCGTTCTCGCGCAGCTCCACCGTGAAGGCGTGCGCCCGTCCCGCCCAGCGGTCCGCGCCCGGCATCCCGCGCGCAGGCTGCGCTCCCGCGAAGGCGCCGTACCAGGCGAGCATGGCGAAGCCGCGCAGCAGATCGGCCAGCGCGGTCGCGTCCTCGGGGAGCGGCTCGCCGTCGAAGACGCAGACCAGCGGCAGCTCCTCCCAGTTGCCCGGCAGGAGCCGCACGGTAAGCCGCCCGACCCGCACTTCGGTCGCCAAAGGCGCGTCCGGATGCGCGCCGTGCACTTCGTAGGTGTGGCCGTCGCGCGCGTCGGCCACGTCGAAGCGGAGCGGCAGCCCGTCGTTGGCCATCACCAACCGCCCGTCGTCGCCGCGGGTGGTCTGCTCGGTGAGCAGCGCCTCTTCGGGGAGTCGCGCCGCCATCTCGTCGAGGCGGCGCAGGTAGCTGCGGTAGAGCGGCTCCAGCGCCTGGGCCAGGGTCGGGCCAGAGGCTTCTGGCGCGCTCATCCCTTGGTCAGCTGCTCGATCTTCTGCTCCAGCTCCTGGATGCGCTTCTGCATGCGCTCCATCTCCGCCTTGGCGATGGGGCCCAGCGTCTCGAGCGCCTGCTTGACCGCGCTGTCCACCTTGCCGCGCAGCTCGTCGACGGCGCTGGCGCCCGCGGCCATCACGTCCTCCTTGCGGAAGATGCCGGTGACGCCGCGAACTTTTTCGGAGAAGTCGTCGCGGATGCTCTCGGTCTTGGTCTTGAGCTCGGTGACCCGCTCGGCCACCTTGCCGGCGATGTTGCCCGCCTTCTCCTGGAGGTTGCCCGCCTTCTCCTGGTAGAAGCCGGCCACCGCCTCGCCGCCGTGGCGGATGATCTCGCGCAGCACGCCGAGCGGCATCTGCGACCGCTTCTTCTCCTCCTCGAAGATGATCTGCGCCAACGTCACCGAGGTGAGATCTTCCTTGCTGCGGTTGTCGATGATCTTCACCTCGGCGCCCGCCTTGATCATCTGGGCGATCTCGTCGAGGGTGACGTAGCGACTCTCCACCGTGTCGTAGAGCTTGCGATTGGTGTACCGCTTGATGACCTTCGGATCTTTCCTGTCGGTCGGCTCTGCCGCGCCTGCGGCTTCCGTCGCGGAAGGCTGTTCGTGCTCGCTCATGCTGGAAACTCCACCGGTTAGCCGGGCACAGTCGCGGGCTGAAATGACGCACGGCGCTGCCCGGCCATTCCCCCACAGGCGACCCTGTGTGTCAAGGCGGGAGAGGGAGGCCGGATTTCTTCGGACATTTCCTTGTCAGGAAGCACGGCCGCAAGCGACAATGCGAGCGTGGTCGTACAGTGCCCAACGTGTCAGTCCAAGTTCCGGATCGCCGATGACAAGGTGACGGACCGCGGCGTGCGCGTGCGCTGTACCTCGTGCAAGAGCGTCTTCCAGGTCAAGAAGCCGGGCGCTTCGTCCACCGATCCGGCGCCGGGTCCGGGCAACACCATGGATCTGTCGTCGCTCGACGCGGCAGCGTTGGCGCGGCCTGCCGCCCGTCCGGGAGCTGCACGGCCGGCCCCTGCGGCAGCGCCTGCTCCCCGTCCCGCTGCGGGCGCTCCCCGTCCTTCCGCGGCACGGAGCAGCGGCAACGGTGCTGCCCGGCGGCTGCAGGCCGACGATCTCTTCGGCATGGCCGAGCTCACGGGCGACGCGCCGCTCGGCGATCTCGCTCCGCCCAAGCCGCCTCCGCCTCCACCGGCAGCCGCCAGGACCGCGGCCATGCCGATGCCGAACTTCGACGACATCGACATCGAAGTGGACGACGCGCCGCCTCCGCCGCCGCCGCTGCCGTCGCGCCCGGCAGCAAGGGCGACGCGGCCTCCTCCGCCGCCCAAGCTGGACGGGCCTCCGCCTTCCGAGGATTTCTCCCTCGGCGGCGAGGATCCTCGGCCGCCGCCTCCTGCGGTCGAGGGTGAAGGAGCCGACTCCGACGATCCGGTGAAGATCGGCGTCTTCAAGTCCGGCCCGCTCAAGGATCCGTTCGAGGGCATGAACCTCGGCGAGCCCGGCACCGGCGCCATCGAGCTCGCCACCCAGCCAAAAAAAGACAAGCTCGCCGAAGCGGCGCGGGCCGAGGCGCCGGCCGAGCCCGAAGCCGCGCCGGCTCCGGAGACCCCGCCGGGCCGCGAGATGGTCTCGAGCGCGCTCACCGGCCTGGTCGGCGCCGCCCTCGCGGTGGCGGTGGTCATCGTCGCCGCGCTCTCCGACGACGCCTCGGCGGGCTGGCTCGGCTTCGGCCGCGGCGACGAGGTGGTGGCCACCCGCGTGGTCAGCGGCCTCTACGACACCGCCTCGGGCAAGCCGGTCTTCTTCATCCGCGGCCGCATCGAGAACCGTGGGAGCAAGGTCCGCGGCCCGGTGCGGGTCACCGCCCAGCTCAGCTCCGACGGCGCCGAGGTCAAGGCCGAAACCATCGCCGGCGCCGAGCCCACTCCAGAAGACGTCTGGTCGCTGCGCTCGCAGGCCGACGTCGACAAGCTCAACCGCGATCTCGACATCTCCAAGGTCGAGCGCAAGCTGCAGCCCGGCACCAGCCTGCCCTTCTTCGCCGTCATCCCCGATCCGCCTCCCGACCTGCCGCGCCACCGCCTCCACGTCAAGGTCGAGTCGGTGGACGCCTGGGTGCCGCCTTCGCCGAAGGCCGGGAAGGGACGCTAGCCGTGGACGCCGGCGAGATGGCGCGGACGCTCGCCTCGCTGGAGGGCGGAGAGCTGCGGGCGCGGAAGGCGGCCTCGCTGCTCTACGCGCTCCCCGCCGAGGAAGCCGTCGATCTGCTCTCGCAGGTCCTGCGCCGCGCCGACCGCCGCATCGACCCCGACGCCGCCGCGCTCGAGGGCCTCTTGCGCGCCGTCCGCGAGCTGCTCGACGAAGACCGCCTCGACCTGCTCTTCCGTGCCTCCGAGACCGACCTGGAAGTCCAGGCGCTCTTCGCCCGCAGCGAGCCCGCGCGCTCGTTCGACCACGACCGCGAAGAGTGGATCGATCGCGAGATGCGCGCCCGCACGCTGGGCGAACGCCGCTCGCTGGCCCGCACCCGCGACCGCGACCTGCTCACCCGGCTGGCCACCGATCAGGACGCGGTGGTGGTGAAGCACATCCTGATGAACCCGCGCTGCACCGAGCGCGAGGTGCTGCTGGCCGCCTCACGCCGGCCCCAGCGGCCCGAGGTGCTGGAGGAGATCTTCCGCTCGCGCCGCTGGTCGGTGAACCGCAGCGTGCGCCGGGCGCTCGCGCTCAATCCCTATTGCCCGCCCGCGCTGGCCAGCGCCGCCCTGGCGCTGCTCACCGCCCCCGACCTGCGCGAAGTGGCCCGCAACCTCACGCTCTGCCCCGAGGTCCGCGTCCAGGCCCGCCGGCTGCTCGGCAACCGCAGCGGCCCGCGCGACGCCGCCTCCGGCCATGCCTGATTATTTCTTGGCGGCCGGGTCCTGCGGCAGCGCGTCCTTCTTGGGCGTGACGTCGATCTCGTCCTGGCCGGAGATCGATCGCTTGAAGTTCTTGATGCCCTTCCCCAGGGCGTCGCCCAGCTGCGGCAGCTTGCTCGACCCGAAGATGAGCAGGATGACCAGGAAGATGAGGAGCAACTCGCCGAATCCCAGATGCATCGCCCACCTCCTGCGGCGAGGGTAGCACGGATGCTCCCCGCCGCGTTCTCGCAGAAAGGGCGGCCGCTCGTCTGGGGACACCGGGGCGCCTCCTTCGACGCGCCGGAGAACACCCTCGCCGCTTTTCTCCTGGCGCGTGAACAGGGCGCCGACGGCGTCGAGCTGGACGCGCAGCGCTGCGCCTCGGGGGAAGTGGTCGTGCTGCACGACGACTCGCTGGGCCGCACCACCGGCTTCGCCGGCCTCATCGCCGAGACGCCGTACTCGGTGGTGCGGACGCTGGACGCGGGCGCGCGCAAGGCGGAGCGCTACCAGGGCGAGCGGGTCCCGCTGCTGGTGCAGGTGCTGGAGGCTTTTCCGCTGCTGGTCAACGTCGAGCTCAAGTGCGACCGCTGGGACGACCGCGGCCTCACCGCCGAGGTGATCCGCTTCGTGCGCGAGGCGCAGGCGCAGGAGCGGGTGCTGCTCAGCTCCTTCAATCCGCTCTGCCTGCTGCGGGCGCGGCTGCTGGCGCCGGGCATTCCACGCGCGCTGCTCTTCGAGCCGGAGCAGGAGTGGTGGCTCCGCTCGGCGCTCTCGGCCCCCGCGCTCGAGGCCGGCGCGCTCCACCCCGAGCAGTCGCTGGCCACGCCCGAGCGCATCGCCCGCTGGCGGCGCCGCGGCTACCAGCTCGGCTGCTGGACGGTGGACGACACCGACGCCGCCGGCCGCCTCTACGACGCGGGCGTCTCGGGGATCATCACCAACCGCCCCGACCGCATGCGCGCGCGCTGGCCCTGAGCTCTCCTAGAAGGCGAAGCCCAGGTGCGCGGCGCCGCTCCAGAGCCGGATGAAGTTCTTCTGCGCGGCGTCCTTCTCGATGGCGTTGGTGCCCCAGGCGAGGTTGCCTTCGACGCCCAGCACCACCACTCCCGCGAGCACGCGCAGCCCCAGCGCGGCCCGCAGGTAGCGGTTGTCGAGGAAGGAGATGGAGTGGAAGAGCCCCTCGTCCGCCGTCGGGTTCTGGGGGTTCTCCGCCGCAGGCTTGAAGTCCACCACGCGCGAGAGCGCGTTCACCATCTCGACGCCGCCCTGCAAGTACGGCTGCAGCTTCATCATCCCCAATACGCCGAAGCTCTTCGAAAGCTGCGCGTCGACGCCGCCCGCGGTGAGATCCAGATCCTGCGCGCCCACCAGGCGCGTCGCCCAGCCGCGCAGCGCCAGGTCGGGCGCGCTGGCAAAGCCGTCGAGCAGCGCCCAGCGCAGCTCCGCCGAGAGCGCCATCATCTGCGAGTTGGCCAGCCACGACACCGCCGCCCCCAGCTCCAGCGACGCGCCCAGACCCTTGCGCAGCGTCACCGTCGGCAGCGTCAACACCTTGGGCGGCGCGGCGGCGCGCGTGGGCCAGGCGTCGGCCGCGATGCGCAAGAACGCCTCCGCCGACGAGACGCCCACCTCGAAGCCCGACTGCCCCAGCGTCCCCGCCGTCTCCTGGAAGGGCGGCGCGAAGACGAGCCCCAGCGTGCTGGCCAGGCGGTGGAATCGCGCCTGCGCTCCGGGAGTGCCGGGCTCGATCACATCCCCGGGCTTCCCATCGCACCGCGTGCACCCGAGCGGATCCGGATGCCCCAGCCGCCACAGTTGAAGGTCGTTCTCATCGGCCCGCGCCGCCGATGCAGCGAAACAGATGAGCAGGAAGAGAAGTCGCCGCACCAGAAACAGCTATCAGCGAACCCTTCGCGCAGCAACGGTGCGGCCGCCGCTAATTGATGTTCACCCGCGACGCCTTGATGTTGAGCTGCGGGCCGGCCTTGATGTTCGCCTTGTCTTTCACGTTCAGGTCGAAGGTCGAGCCGATGTCGATCTTGCCCGACTTCTTGGTCTTGATCTCGAGGTCCTCGCACTCGAGGATGATCTTCTTCTCGGCGTGGATCTCGACGTCGCCTTCCTTTGCCTCGATGAGGAACTTCTTGTTCTTCACGTCGAAGGTCAAGCTCCGTTTGCCGCTCTTGTCGGAGATGATGATCTTCTCGTCGCCCTTCTTGTCGTCGAGGATGATCTGGTGACCGGACTTGGTCTGGATCATCCGGGTGGTGTTGTCGGCGGTGTAGGCGGTCGACATCGGCTTGTCCTTGCCGTTCCAGAGCGCGCCCACCACGTACGGCCGATGCGCTTCGCCGCGCTCGAAGGCCACCAGGACTTCGTCGTTGACCTCGGGAAGCCAGTAGAACCCGCGGCCCGCGCCGGCAGCCGGCTGGACCACCCGAACCCAGTCCGACTCGGGCTTGCCGGGCAGACGGGGAAAGCAGACCTTCACGCGGCCGAGCTTGTCGGGATCCTGCACGTTGGTGACGATGGAGACTTCGACCCCGAACATCTTGGAGTCGGCGGTGGAGGCCGACTCCTGCGCCTTCTGCAACATCGCGAACAGGTTTTCGGCCATTGAACAGGCTCCGGCTTCGGGCTTCGGGCTTCAGGCCAGAGGCCTGACCTGAGGCCGGGAGATTACAGGATGGGAGGCAACGTCAACACGGTGCCGGGCTTCACGTCTTTGGGATCCATGATGCCGTTGGCGTCGGCGATGCGGCGCCACTCGGCCGGGTCGTCGTACTCCTCGTGCGCGATCAGCGCCAGCGTCTCCCCCATCTTCACCGTGCGGCGCTTGGTGTGGTCGGGCGAGTTGCGCGGCTTCTCCTGCAGCTGCTGCTTCGCCGTCTTCGCCTCCTTCACCGAGAGGTTGGCGGTGGCGCGGCACGGCTTCCCGTCGGGAAGGAACATGGTGTAGCGGAGCGTCAGGCTCTCGACCACGCCCGTGAACTGGAAGCCGCCCCACGAGAACATCACCAGCGGCGGGCGGTGTTTGTCGGCATCGACCAGGGCCAGCGTCATGATCTTCTCGGTGTGCTCCTTGCGGACGTCCTTCTTGTCCTCATAGGTGTCGAAGAACAGCTCGACCGAGAGCACCGCCGGGTTGCCCGAGGTGAACTCCTGCTCGGGCGTGTCGAGGCCGGGCGCCTTGTGCGGCTCCCACTGGACGCTCTTCTGGACCGAGTATTCCTTCGGGTTGAAGAGCACGTCCTGCGAGGTGCCTTTGTCGACGTTCATCAACTTCGCTTTTTCGAGCGTCACCGCCATGATTTCTCCTGAAATCTTTCGAAGCGTTATCCGCCGAACCGCTCGCGGTCACTCTGGATGCGCCGGCGGATCCGGTGGTAGATGCGCTGGGCGATGGCGTCGACCGAGCCCTCGATCTTCGAGTGGCTGACCGCGCCGTCGCCTTCCTTGTGCTGGTTGTGCCCGCCGCCGTGGCCCTTGGCGCGGGCGTGCGGCGCGTCGCCGCCGG
>JANXXR010000413.1 GCA_025350525.1 Deltaproteobacteria bacterium | reverse complement strand
GACGTGCCCGGCTTCATGGTGGGCAGCAAGGTCGAGCAGCAGGGCATCATCCGCCACGGCGCCAAGATGCTCTACGCGGTGGCGAGCGCGACGGTGCCCAAGCTGACGGTGGTGCTGCGCAAGGGTTATGGCGCCGGGTATTACGTGATGAACGGGCGCGCCTATGAGCCAGATCTCTTGGTGGCGTGGCCCGGGGCGGAGATCAGCGTGATGGGCGCCGAGGGAATGGTGGCCATCGCCGCCAATAAAATCCTGGCGCAGTCGGCGGAGCCGGAGGCGCTCAAGAAGCAGCTGGCCGACGCGGTGCGGCCGTACATCGACATCCAGCGGACGGCGGCGCTGGGCTTCGTCGATGACGTGATCGATCCGCGCGAGACGCGGCCGCTCCTGGCGCATTATCTGAAGCTGACCGAACACAAGAAGGTCGAGCGGCCCTGGCGGAAGCGCGAGATCTCGCCCGTCTGAGCTCGGCGGCGGAGTCGTTGGCGATCGGCTGTGAATCGGCGGAGGACGGACTCGGTCGTCCAGCCACCTGGGCGGCGCGCTTGGCCCCCAGGCGCGGCCGCTTCGCGCTCGCGCTCCTTCCAAAGCGGCCGGCCGACCGAGTCCGTCCTCCACCTCGTCGCGCGATGACGGCCAGCGTCTTCCCGCGGCTCTATCGCGCGTGTCGATCGACTGGCATGCGGTGCGGAAGCGACATCGCGAGCGACTAAGCCATGCATCGCGCGTTACGAAATCGCGCGGCGAGGCGGGGGGCGGCTTCGGGCCGGCCGGCCGCTGTTGGAAGGAAGCGCGCGAGGGGAATGAGGGGCAACTCGCGAGCGAGCGCGACGCACAGGTGGACGGACGGCCCGAAGCCGTTCCCCGCCGTCTCCACAGCCATTCGCAACCGAGGGCCGCCGAGCGAGTTTTACCCGAGGCGGAGGATCTGCCGCGCCTGCGCCGGCGTCGCTACTTCGCGCCCTGCCGCGCGCGCCAGCTCCGCGACCTTGCCCACCAGCTCGAAGGATCCCTTGGCCAGCACTCCCTTGCTCAAGTAGACGTTGTCCTCGAGCCCGCAGCGCGCGTGGCCGCCGAGCTTCAGCGCCAGCTCCGCCATCGCCAGCTGCGCCCGTCCGATGCCCGCTACATTGAATGTACACCCCGCCGGCAGCTTGCCGATGAGGAAGCGCAGGTTCTCCTCGCTGGCCTGGATCCCGCCGCGCACGCCCAGGACGAAGTCGAAGTGCGCCGGCAGTGCGATCACGCCTTCCTGCGCCAGCCGCAGGCAGGCCTCGACGTGGCCGACGTCGTAGCACTCCAGCTCGTAGGCGATGCCCTTCTCGCGCATCCGCCGGGCGAACTCGCGCACCAGCGGAAATGGATTGAGGAAGACGTCGTCGCCAAAGTTCAGGGAACCTGCATTCAGCGTCGCCATCTCGGGCGGCGGCGTGCACTCGAGCGGCTGGGCGCGCTCGTCGGCGCTCATGCCCACCGCGCCCCCGGTGCTGGTCTGCACCAGCACGTCGCAGCGCCGGCGGATGGCGTCGATGGCCTTCTGGAAGAGCGCGCGGTCCTGCGTGGGCGTGCCGTCGTCGCGGCGGACGTGGAGGTGGATGACGCTGGCGCCGGCCTCGCGGCAGCGCGCGGCCTCCTCGCCCAATTCATCGGCGGTGATGGGCAGGTGCGGCGTCATCAGCCGGGTGGTCTCGGCGCCGCAGATGGCGGCGGTGAGGATGGCCGGCGTGCTCATGGCTCGCCCGTGCGCAGCGTGGTCGGCGTCCAGAGGCGCTGGCGGCGGTCGCGGCGCTGGTCGGCGGACTCTCCGTCGTAATCGACCGGCGCGGGCGTCAGCGCGAGCAAGGGCGTGCCGGCCGCAGCGCGCAGGTTGAGGATTCCGAAAGCCTTGCCAGCGCTCTCCATCACCGCCGCGACGTAGACGCCGCACTCGCGGCACACCAGCATGTCGGCGAGCCGCAGCACGCCGAACCGGTAGCGCGACAGCTTGCGTTCGTCGGCGACGTGGACGACCAGGCTCCCCTGCGGATCCGCCACCGAGACCGAGGCGTGCGCGCGGCAGAACGAGCACTGGCACTCGCGCGTCGCCGGCTGGCCCTCGCTCTGGAAAGTGGCGCGGATGTTTCCGCAGTGGCAGGAGGCATCGACGCGCGTGCTCATCTGGCGCCCCCGCGCTGCTTGGCCGCAGGAGTCACGCAGGTGCCGGTGGCGCGGCAGACCAGCACGGGCGCCTCGAGCAGGTCGGCGGCGGAGTCGGAGAGGTCGGGCCGCGGCGCGATGTACTTGCGCGCCTCGAACTTCATCTTGCGGCTGCTCTTGCCCACCGCGGTGATCTCGCCTTCCACCTCGAGGAAGTCGCCGGCGTGCAGCGGCGCGAGGAACTCGACGGAGTCGTAGGCGCGGAAGAGGCCCTCGTCGCCGTCGTGGCGGATGAGCAATTCGGTGGCCACGTCGCCGAAGAGCCCGAGGACGCGGGCGCCGTCGACGAGGCCGCCGCCGTAGTGCGCGTCGTGCGCCGAGAGCCGCAGGCGGAGGATGACTTTGAGCGGGTTCACAGCGTCTCTCCCAGCTTCTCCGGCGGGCCGCCCGAGGGCGAGACGCTGGCGCCGGCGATGGTGGCGTCCTGCGTGCCGTGCGCCGTCTCCTGCGGCAGCGGGATTTTTCCTGCTCTCTCCAGTATCCGATAATAAATATAATTAGCCACGTCGCTGGGCTTGGTGCCCGGTCCGAAGCCGGCGTCGAACCCCAGCTCCAGCGCCGTCTTGTGATCGACCCGCGGCCCGCCGAAGAGGAAGATGGTCTTCTCGAAGATGCCTTCCTGCTTGGCCGCGTCGATGAGCGCCCGCGCATCTTCCTTGTGCACGTCGCGCTGGGTGACGACTTTCGAGACCAGGATGGCGTCGGCCCCTTCGGCCTTGGCCCGCAAAACCAGGGCGGCCGGCTCCACCTGCGACCCCAGGTTGATGGCCCGGTATTGCGGATAACGCTCGAGGCCGTAATCGCCGGCGAAGCCTTTCATGTTCATGATCGCGTCGATGCCGGTGGTGTGCGAATCGGTGCCGATGCAGGCGCCCACCACCACGATGCGGCGGCCCAGGTCGCGCTGGATGACCTCGTTCAATTCGTCGTAGCCGTGCTTGCGGTGGATGACGGTGGGCACCTCGATGGCATTGAAATCGAGCTGCATATGGGTGCGCCCATAAACGACGAAGAAGCTGTAATCCTCGCCCGCCTTCTCCATCGCCGAGACCAGCACATGCGAGAGCCCCAGCTTCTTGGCGACCAGGGCCGCCGCCTCCTTGGCCTGCTCGCTGGCGGGCACCGGCAGCACGAAGGAGATCTGGACCACGCCGTCGTCCTTGCGGTCGCCATACGGCCGGATGAGGAGCTTTTCCTTTTCCATTATTTCCCCTCCAGGATCTCGAGGAAGGGGTTGAAGTAGCTGGCGCCCCGCTCCACCACGCCGGGGAGCCCCTTGCCGCCCTCGGGCGTGCGGGCGGTGTCGCCGAAGCGCGCCTTGCCGATGGCAGTCATCATCCCGTCCTTGGCCGCCTCCTCGAGGAGGTGCAGCGCCTTGTCGAAGACCTCCTGCTGCCGCCGGGCGACGATGCCGTCGGGCTTGAAGGTGATCTCGTCTCCCAGGTGACGGGCCGCCCGGTAGACATAGGAGCCCGATTTCAATGCCACGTATCGATCCATCAGGAATGGATTGTGCATTGCCTCGGTCATCATTCCCAGCAATTGGATTCCCTGCCGGGTGGTAATGGCCACCAGATCGGCCATCACGTCGTAGGCGTGGCTGAAGAAGATGTCGCCCTCCTTGTGCTTGGTGGGCGGCATGTACTTGATGGGGCTCTTGGGAAAGAGCTCGCGCACCATCATCGCCATGGCGAATTCCCGCAGCAGGGTATCCTCGCGCGCGGGGTCGATCTCGAAGGAATGGCCAAAGCCGATGAACTCGTCCTCCATTCCCGCCAGGTGCGCGAAGGTCTCGTTGATCAGCTGCGAGGCGATCACGGTATGGGCAGCCTCGTCGGCGTCGGCGGTGGTGATGTAATTGTCCTCGCCGGTATTGATGATGATTCCGGCGAAACCGCAGATGCGCCGCGAGAAGTATTGATCGCAGAAGGTCCGCTTCATGTTGATGTCGCGGAAAAGAATTCCATACATGGCGTCATTGAGCAGCATATCGAGCTTCTCGTAGGCGGCCATGAAGGCGATCTCCGGCATGCACAGGCCGGAGGAGTAATTGGTCAAATGGATATAGCGGCCGAGGCGCAGAGACTCGGCGTCGAGCGCCTCGCGCATGATGCGGAAGTTCTCCTGGGTGGCGTAGGTGCCGCCGAAGCCCTCGGTGGTGGCGCCGTGCGGGACGTAGTCGAGCAGCGACTGCGCGGTGCTGCGGATCACCGCGATGACGTCGGCCCCCAGCTGGGCGGCGGCCTTGGCCTGCTCAACGTCGTCGTAGATGTTGCCGGTGGCGACGATGACGTACTTCCAGGGCGCGCCC
>JANXXR010000399.1 GCA_025350525.1 Deltaproteobacteria bacterium | reverse complement strand
GGTGTGCACCGGCTGGCGGGTCCCGGCCTCGCCCGGATAGTGGCGGGCGATGTTCTGGTGCGAGGTCTTGAGGCGCGTGGCGATCGCGTGCAGCGTCTGGTCGGGCAGGGTGGTCTGGGCCATGCGCGCCCTTGTAGCAACTCCGGGGCGCGGCGGCACCCGCCCCTTTAGTCGAAGTGTGCGTTGGCGATGGGCAGGAGCTTCAGCCCGCTGCGGTTGTTGCCGGCGTAGTTGATCAGCCCGACCTGCACTCCGTGCAGGCTGCCCGCGTAGTTGACGATGCCGATGACCAGGCCGCGCTGCTCGCCGAGGACGCGGTTGAAGGCGCTGAGCGAGACGCCGCTGAGGCGGCCGTCCTCGGGGATGGAGAAATACGCGGGAGCGACGGCGAGCCCGCGCACCTCCTTCCCGCCGACGCCGAGTCCAACGGCCACGCCTTTGATGGAGGGCGCGCCGACGCCGAGCCCGCCGATGGCCACGCCCTTGATCGAATCGCCCGCGCCCACGCCCAGCCCGCCGATGGCGAGGCCGCGCACGCTGCCGCCGGCGCCGATGCCCAGCCCGCCGATGGCGAGGCCCGAGACGTTGCCGCCGGCGCCGGCGCCGAGTCCGCCGAGGACGAGGCCGGTGACGTTGCCGCCCGCGCCCACGCCCACTCCGCCGAGCGCGACGCCGGTGACGTTGCCGCCCGCGCCTGCGCCGATGCCGCCGACGACGAGGCCGCGCAGGTTGCCGCCGCTGCCCGCGCCCAGCCCGCCGATGGCGATGCCGTCGATGTCGCCGCCGGCGCCGAGGCCGAGCCCCCCGAGGAAGATGCCGTGGAGCCCTTTGCCCGCCCCGACGCCGAGGATGCCGACGCCGACGCCGTCGAGCGACTTCTCCACCGCGACCCCGACGCCCAGCCCGAGGCCGGTCAGGTGGCTGGCGGAGGCGACGGGGAGGCCGAGCGCGAGCCCGACGATCTCGCCGCTGCCCTTGTCGCGCTCCGGGCTCCAGATGGTGACGCTGACGCCATTCACGGTGTAGGGCGCGGCGTCGCGGAAGTTGAGGCGCAGCCCGTCGATGTGCTTCGAGTTGCCGATGCCGACGCCGACGTCGTCGACGGTGAGGTCGAGGCTCCAGGGGGGCGGCTCGGGCGCTTTCGGCGGGGCTTCGGTGGCCGGCGCGTCTGGAGGAGGCGGCGGCGGGTCCTCCGCGCGGGCCGCCAGGGAGAGGCCCAGCGCTGCGAGAAGTGCGAGCGGTCGTGCCATTGGCGAAGCCTACGCAACCTGCCAGCCGCTATTTCATTCCTCCAGCGGCTCGGCGCTGCCGGGCGGAACTCCGGGCTCGACCTCCTGCGCCCGGTGCGAGGCGGCGGTGAGCGTCTCCCAGAGCGCGCCGCGCAGGCCGCGCACCTCGAGGCCGCGCGGCTGCATGGCGTCGATGCCGGGCTCGCGTTTCCAGATGGACCAGGCCGCGAAGATGGCCAGCACGCCCGTGCTCAGCAACACTCCGGCGCGGATGCCGAAGGCGTGCGCCACCACCCCGCCGAGCAGGTGCCCGAGCGGCAGCGGCCCGGTGGTGGCGAGCGCGAGCACGCTCATGGCGCGGCCGCGCAGCTCCTCGGGGACGAGCAGCTGCATGGCGGTGGACGACGAGGCCAGAGACCAGACCCAGAAGACGCCGCCGACTCCCAGCGCGGCGCCGGCGAGCTGCGGCCAGCGCGCCGAGGCGTAGATCATCGCGCAGAGCGAGAAGCCCAGCATCGAGAGCGGGATCAGGTGGTGCCGCGGATATTGGCGCGGCAGGCGCGAGAGCGTCAGCGCGCCGCAGATGGCGCCGGCGCCGAGGCAGGAGAGCAGGATGCCGTAGCCGTGCGCGCCGACCTGCAGCTCCGAATCGGCCATGGCCGCCATCAGGCCCTGCACCGGCGCGGAGAAGAAGGCGAACATGAAGAGGCCGAGGATGAGCCGCCGCGGCCCTCGCTCCTTCCAGGCCCACTTGAGGGCGAGGCGCACGCCGCCCGAGCTCTGCAGCTTGCTGCCGGTGGTGGGCGCGACGGCCAGCGGCGCCGAGGGGATGCGCACCAAGGCCAGCACCGCCACGATGCCCACGAAGCTGGCCACGTTGAGGTCGAAGACCAGCGCCGCGCTGGCGAGGCTGAGCAGCACGCCTGCGAGCATCGGGCCGAGCAGCCGCGCGGTGTTGAACTGCAGCGAGTTGAGCGCGATGGCCTGGGGCAGCTCGTCGCGCGGCACCAGCGCCGGCACCATCGCCTGCCAGGCCGGCGTCACCGTCGCCCAGGCCGCGCCCTCGGCGAAGGCGAGCGCGATCACCACCCACGGCGAGGCGAGCCCCAGGTGCGCGGCCACCGCCAGCGCCGCGCCGAAGATCATCATCACCACCTGCCCGCAGAGGAGCACCTTGCGGCGGTCGTAGTGATCGGCCACCCAGCCGGCGGCCAGGAGGAGCAGCGCATGGGGCACGAACTCGCTCGCGGCCAGGAGCTCGACCATGAAGGGCGAGCCCGTCTGGCGTTGCACCAGCCAGCTCTGCGCCACCGCCTCCATCCAGTTGCCGACGTTGCTGAGCAGCGCGCCCGCCCAGATCCAGCGGAAGGCGCCGTGGCGGAGGACCGAGAAGGTGTGGTTGGGCCGTTCGGACACGCGCGCCGGTTCTACCGGTCTGGACGCCGGGGCGCCACACCGGCGTCCAGGCCCGCGTCGTGCGCTTCACTGGCGGACGGCGGCGGTGAAGACAGCCTTAGCCGCGCGCGTCTTGCGCTGGGCAGCGGAAAGGCGTAGCGCCTGACGCGGGAGGTTTCATCATGACCAAGCGCCTGGCGTACGTCACCGGAGGAATGGGCGGCATCGGCACTTCCATCTGCCGCAAGCTCGCCGACGCGGGACACACCGTGATCGCGGGCTGCGGCCCCACCCGCGATCACGCCAGCTGGATCGCGGCGCAGAAGACGGCGGGCTACACCTTCCACCCCTCGGTCGGCAACGTGGCCGACTGGGAGTCGACGCGCGAAGCGTTCGAGAAGATCAAGACCACGCACGGCCACGTCGACATCCTCGTCAACAACGCCGGCATCGCCCAGGACGGCGTCTTCGCCAAGATGGGCAAGTCCGCCTGGGACGCGGTCATCTGCACCAACCTCAACTCGCTCTTCAACGTCACCAAGCAGGTGATCGAGCCCATGATCGAGCGCCGCTGGGGGCGCATCATCAACATCTCCTCGATCAACGGGCAGCGCGGGCAGTTCGGCCAGGTCAACTACTCCACCGCCAAGGCCGGCATCCACGGCTTCAGCATGGCGCTGGCGCTGGAGGTGGCCAGCAAGGGCGTCACCGTCAACACCGTCTCGCCCGGCTACATCGCCACCGAGATGATGCGGGCGGTGAAGCCGGAGGTGCTGGAGAAGATCGTGGCCTCCATCCCGGTGCGGCGGCTGGGCACGCCGGACGAGATCGGCGCCATCGTCACCTGGCTCGCGGGCGACGACAGCAGCTTCGCCACCGGCGCCGACTTCTCGGTCAACGGCGGCCTGCACATGGGGTGAAGGACCTTGCCGGGGCGGCGCCGCGTTCCCAACCTTTGTTGCAGTGCGGGAAGCGAAGCAACCCCTCCTCTGCTAGGGTACCTCCATGTACAACGCCTACCGGACTCTGTTCGCCCCCTTCAACTCCTGGGGAGCCGCCGTCCAGCAGCTCTGGTCCAACCCTGCCTTTCCCCTCTCGGGGACGCCCTTCGGCCGCGCCATGGCCGCCGGCGGCGAGTTGCTCGAGCGGACCACGCGCACCTTTCCCAAGCCAGCCTTCGCGCTGACCAGCACCGTCATCGGAGGGCGCGATGTTGCAGTGCAGGAGGAGCGGGTCTTGCAGACTCCCTTCTGCGACCTGATCCGCTTCCGGCGCGAGAGCGGCCGGCAGGACCCCAAGGTGCTCCTGGTCGCGCCGCTCTCCGGGCACCACGCCAGCCTGCTGCGCGACACGGTCTTGCAACTGCTCCCCGGCCACGACGTCTACCTCACCGACTGGATCGACGCCCGGCTGGTGCCGCTCACTGCGGGCTCCTTCGATCTCGACGACTACGTCGCGCTCATGCAGGGCTTCCTCCGGCACCTCGGCCCCGGTGCGCACGCCATCGGTGTCTGCCAGCCGGGGGTGCCGCTCCTGGCCGCCGTGGCGCTCCTGGCCGAGGACGGCGATGTTGCAACACCGCAAACCCTCACCCTGATGGGCGCGCCCATCGACACGCGGGTGCACCCGACGCAGGTGGACGACTTCGCCACCGGCCGCAGCCTCGACTGGTTCGAGCGGTCGGTGGTGCAGGAGGTCCCCGCCGGCGAGCCCGGGGCAGGGCGCAAGGTGTATCCGGGGTTCTTGCAGCTGGCCGGGTTCATCTCGATGAACCCGTCGGTGCATGCCAAGGCGCACTGGAAGCTCTACCGCGATCTCATCGACGGCAACGAAGACGACGCCCAGTCGCACCGCCGCTTCTACGACGACTACCTGGCGGTGATGGACGTGCCCGCGGAATACTACCTCCAGACGGTCGCCAGCGTCTTCCAGCGGCACGACCTCGCCCGCGGCGAGATGATCTGGCGCGGGCGCAAGGTGCGGCCCGCGGCCATCCGTGGGACGGCGCTCTTCACCATCGAGGGGGAAAACGACGACATCACCGCGCCCGGCCAGACCTTCGCCGCGCACGCGCTCTGCAGCGGGATTCCGCAGGAGCGCAAGCGCCACCACCTGCAGCCGGACTCCGGGCACTACGGCATCTTCAGCGGCCGGCGGTGGCGCGAGGAGATCTTCCCGCTCGTCAAAGCCTTCATCGAGGGCGAGTGCTGATCAAGAAATACGGGAACCGCCGCCTCTACGACACCGCTGCCAGCCGGTACATCACGCTCGAGGAGCTGGCGGCCATCGTCAAGGCCGGCGAGGAAGTGCAGGTCGCCGACGCCAAGACCGGCGAGGATCTGACCACGCCCACGCTCGCGCAGATCATCGTCGAAGGGCGGGGCGTGGCGCGCCTCCTGCCGCTGCCGCTCCTGGTCCAGCTCATCCGCATGGGCGACGGCGCACTGGCCGAGTTCTTCGGTCAGTACCTGACCTGGGCGCTCGAGGCGTACCTGCAAGCAAAGCAGGGCGCGCAAGCGATGAACCCGTTCAGTCCCTTCTTCAACTCGGCCTTCGGCAGCGGAGGGCTGTCGCGGATGTTCGGAATGGGCCAGGCGGGGCAGCGCCCGCCGCCGCCGCCGCCGCCCGCCCCGGCCGCGCCTCCCTCCGAGCTGCAGGCGCTGCGGCGCGAGCTGGAGGCGCTGAAGAAGGGCTTGAAGAAGCGGGTCCGCCGGTAAAAATGCTGCATTGCAACATCTCCGCTTGACAGGTTCTCCGGGCAGGTTATGTTGCGGTGCACAAAAGGCGCGGCCATCCCGGCAGGCGCACAACGGAGGATTCCATGGCCGACACGACCCAGAACCAGAAGAGCAACCCCATCAACAACCTGACCGGCGGCGTCGAGAAGGCCGTCGCTGAGCAGACCGCGCGCTTCGAGGCCGCCGTCGCCGAGCTGGGCAAGCTCCAGACCAAGGGCATCGCCCAGGCGCAGACGTTCTTCGAGAACGCCACCCGCGTGACCCAGGAGCAGGTCGCCTTTGCCGAGCAGCTGGGCGGCGAGTGGCGCAAGCTGGTCCTCGCGGCCACCCGCAGCGCGGGCGAGCTGTTCGCGCCCAAGGCGTAAGGTCCGCTCTGCAGAGTTCTGCCGCCAGCCTCCGCCCAGGGCGGGGAGCTGGCGGTGTCGTTTCAGGGGACCGCGGAGCGCAGCTCCTCGTAGAGCTGCTCCATGGTGGTGCCGCGGCCGTCGAGGAAGAGCGGATCCGCCGGGCGGTAATTGATGGTGCGGACCACCCAGCCGCCGCCGTGGTCGAGGATGTTGAGGCAGCCCGGCGACTGCTCCAGGTGCCCGAGGAAGTTGCGGGCGGAGGTGAGCGCCCAGCTGACCAGGGCGCGGTTGACGGCGCCGTGGAGGACGAGGAGCGCGCAGTCCCAGCCGGGTTGGTCGAGGAGGCGCTGCAGCGCGGGCAGCACGCGGTCGAAGAGCTCGCCGATGCTCTCGCCGCCGAGGAAGCGCTGCGACTCGGGTGCGGGGCCGCGGAAGGCGCCGAGCAGCGAAGTTTCCAGGGCGCCGGGCGCGAGGTCGCGCAGCCTGCCGGAGCGGAGCTCGTCGAAGTCGGGCCAGCTCTCGGGCGCGGGCGCGTCGCGGCCTTCGAGCACGCGGCGCGCCGTCTCCAGCGTGCGCGGCAGCCCGCTGACGATGACGCGATCGAAGCGAACCTTTGAGAGCAGCGCGCCCAGGGCGCGGGCCTGCTCCTCTCCGGCGGCGGTGAGCGCGGCCAGGTCGGGGCGGACCAGGCGGCCTTGCGCGACGTAGCTGACCTCGGCGTGGCGCAAGAGGTAGAGGCGCCTCCTCACGATCGCTTCTCGAGATAGCCCGGGCTGGCGATGGCGAGCTTCAGCTCCGCGATGCGCCGTAGCGCGGGGAGGGAGCCCTCGGGCGGATCGCCCAGGCGGATTTTGCGGCACAGCTCACTATTCAGTGCGGGCAGCGCGCGCCCATCCGCTCCCGGGTCGCCGCCTTGCCCGAGCAGCCCGGCGAGGAGCCGCGCCTCTTCGCGGTCGAGCTCCGCGCCGAGCAGGAGGTCGCGCCCGAGAATGCCGAGCGCGTTGGCCGCCACCAGCGCGCGGAACTTGAGCCGCGGGTCCTGCAGCGCGGGAAGGATCTCCCCCTCGAGAAAGCTGCGCACCGCATCGGCCAGCTCTCCCGGATCCGGTCGGTCCGTCATGATCCCTCTCCTTCGTCCAGCAGCGCGAGGACCTCGTGCTGGTACTCCGCCGCCAGCCGGCCCAGCACCGCCAGCTCGACGCTGCGCTCTTCGCCCGAGAGGTGGCGCCGCGCCTGGCTGAGCGCGCCGATGGCCCAGCGGACGGCGCCCAACATCTCGAAGGGGCGGAGCTCGCGCAGGGTGAAGCTGCGTCCGGTGAGCGCGTGGTAGCGCTCGAGGAACTCCTCGGGACCGGCGATTCCACCGAGGCGGAGGTGGTCCACGCGGAAGCGCCAGTTGCGCACCATCGGCCAGGCCAGATCCTCGCGCGGGTCGCCGAGGTGGGCGAACTCCCAGTCGAGGACAGAGGCCAGCCCCGCGGGCCCCACCATGAAGTTGCCGATGCGGAAGTCGCCGTGGCAGACCACCTGCGCTCCCTCGAAGGGCAAGTGTGTTCGCAGGTGCAGCAATCCCAGCTCCAGCGCCGGGTAGGGTGCGCCCAGGGCGTCGAGCTGGGCGGTGAGCGTCTCCAGCCCGTGGCGCAAGGGGGAGGGCGTCCCCGCTCCAGGAAGGAAGGCGAGCCCCGCCGGATCGAGGGCGTGGATGCGCGCCAATTCCCGCGCCATCTGCGCGGGCAGCGCCTTTCTCGCCGCGGCAAATTCCGGCTTCTGCACCAGGCGGCGGCCCACCGCCTCTCCCTGCACCCGCTCCATTACGTAGGCGTCGCGGCCGAGCAGGTCGCCCAGGTAGCCGCGGGGCTGCGGCACGGTCACGCCGCCGGCAAAGGCTGCCTGCAGCACCCGGTGCTCCTGCTCCAGCGAGAGCGCGTCCCGGTAGATGCGGCCGCCCGCGCCGCGGCGGAGCAGGAGAGCCATCGGTCCCTGCGGCGTCTGGGCGTCCACTGCCCAGGCTTCCATCGAGGCGCCGCCGGCGAGGAGCGCGAAGCGATCGATCCGCACCTCCCCGCCCAGCAGGTCGGCGAGCTTGTGTTGCAGCGCAGCACGCAGCGCCTCGCTCACCGGGGGGCTCCTCGCCGCAGCGCCCGGCGGGCAATGGCGCCGCGGTGCACCTCGCTGGGCCCGTCGTAGATGCGGAAGGGCCGCGCCTCCTTGTAAAACGTCGAGAGCTGGGTGTCGTCCGAGATGCCGAGGCCGCCGCAGATCTGCACGGCGCGGTCGATGACCTTGTTGACCGTCTCGGCGACGAAGACCTTGGCCATGGAGGATTCGTTGCGCGCCTGCTCGCCGCGGTCGAGGAGCCAGGCGGCGTGCCAGATCATCAGCCGCGCGGCGTGGATCTCGATCTGCGAGTCGGCGACGAAGTTCTGCACCGACTGGTGCTCCGAGAGCGTGTGGCCGAAAGAGGTGCGCTGCACCGCGTAGCGCGAGGCGATCTCCAGCGAGCGGACGGCCACGCCCAGCCAGCGCATGCAGTGGGTCAGCCGCGCGGGCACCAGGCGAAGCTGAGCGTAGTCGAAGCCCTTGCCGGCCTCGCCCAGGAGCGCCTCGCCGGGCACCTCGCACTGGGAGAAGCGGATCTGGCAGTGGCCGCCCGGCGTCTGGTGGTCGAGGGTCGGGATCATGCGCAGCTGGTCGAGCCCGCGGGTGCCCACCTCGACGAGGAACATGGAAGGGCCTTCGGGCGCCTTGGCGAGCACGATGGTGAAGGCGGCGCCCTCAAAGCCGGTGATGAACCACTTCTCCCCGTCGATCACCCAGCCGCTGCCGCGGCGCTGGGCGGTGGTGCGGAGCAGCTTCGGGTCGGCGCCGGCGCCCGGCATCGGCTCGGTCATGGCGAAGGAGGAGCGCACCTCGCCCCGGGCCAGCGGCTCGAGGTAGCGGCGGTGCTGCGCGGGGTTGGCGATCTTCTCCAGCATGTGGATGTTGCCCTCGTCGGGCGCCGAGGCGTGGAGCGCCTGCGGACCCAGCAGGCTGCGCCCGGCCTCCTCGAGGACGACGGCGATCTCGCGCCAGTCGAGGCCGAGGCCGCCCAGCGCCTTGGAGCCGGTGGGCAGGAAGAGCCCGGCCGCCCTCGCCTTGGCCTGGAGCTCGCGGCGCACTCCTTCCAGCGCGCCGGGGTCCTTGGTGACCTCCGGCTCCCGCGGAATCACCTCCGCGTCCACGAAGGCGCGCACCCGATGTTGCAGCGCAACAAGCGCATCGCCCAGCTCGAAGTCGATCACGGGTGTCTCCCTGCGGCCGGCTGGAGGACTTGCGCCTTTGCCGGCCAAGGGAGTCTTGTACATGGTCTCGACCAGCAGCGGGCTTCCAAGCCCGCGCAAAGTCCGGCGAGGTTCGTCGGACCGGAGGTTTTTGTGCCTGAGAACATTCGAGTGCTGCTGGCGAAGGTAGGGCTGGACGGGCACGACCGCGGCGTCAAGGTCGTAGCCCGCTGCCTGCGCGACGCCGTCATGGACGTCATCTACACCGGGCTGCACCGCTCGCCGGAGGAGGTGGTGGACGCGGCCGTCCAGGAGGACGTGGACGTGCTCGGCATCAGCCTCCTCTCCGGCGCGCACATGACCATCTTCCCGCGCATCATGAAGCGCCTGAAGGAGCGCGGCGTCGAGGACATGCTGCTCCTCGGTGGCGGCGTCA
>JANXXR010000383.1 GCA_025350525.1 Deltaproteobacteria bacterium | reverse complement strand
CGGCGCAGCACGGCGTCGAGGTCCAGCTCCTCGACGGCGACGCCGCGGTATTCGACGCGGCGGCGCGGCACCACCTCGAGGCCCTCGACCAGCGCCTGCGTCTCGGCGCGCCCGTGCGTCTCGACGAAGGCGATGACCACGTCGGTGCCGCGCAGGCGGAGGTCGTGCGCCTCCTGCAGCATGCGGTAGGTCTTGCCCACGCCGGCCGCGAACCCGACGTACAGCTTGAGCCTGCCGCGCCGCGCCCGCTCGACCAGCTCGAGGAAATCCTCCGGCCGCTTCTGCGCGCTCATCCACCCTCGTACTTGCGCCGCTTGCGCCACAGCGTCGAGGCGTCGAGGCCTAGGATCTGCGCCGCCTCCTCCTGCGTGCGGGTCCGCGCCAGCACGCGCAGGATGTGCTCGCGCTCGACGGCCTCGGCGCTGAAGTCGCCGCCCACCGACGGCGCCTGCGCGTCGTGCTGCACGATCCGCTCGGGACACGACTCCGGCGAGAGCACCTGTCCGGGGCTGAGGATGACCGCGCGCTCGATGGCGTTGCGCAGCTCGCGGACGTTGCCGGGCCAGGGATAGGCGAGCAGCGCCCGCCCGGCCTCGGGCGACAGCTCCGGCGCGGCCCTGCGCGCGGCCCGGGCGAAGAAGGCGAGGAAGCGGCGCGCCAGCGGGAGGATCTCTTCCCGGCGCTGGCGTAGCGGAGGCACCGTCACCTCGACCACGTTGAGCCGGAAGAGGAGATCCTCGCGGAAGAGGCCCGAGCGCACCGCCGCGGCGAGGTCGCGGTTGGTCGCGGCCACCACCCTCACGTCGGCGCGCCGGGTGCGGGTCTCGCCGACGCGCTCGTACTGCTTGTCCTGGAGGAAGCGCAACAGCTTCGCCTGCAGCGCCCCTGGCAGCTCGCCGATCTCGTCGAGGAAGAGCGTGCCGCCTTCGGCCGCCTCGACGCGGCCCGGCTGATCGCGCACGGCTCCGGTGAAGGCGCCCTGCGCGTGTCCAAACAGCTCGCTCACCAGCAACTCGCCGCTGAGCGCCGGGCAGTTGACCACCGCGAACGGACGCCCCTTGCGCGGCGAGAGGTCGTGCAGCGTGCGGGCCAGCACGCTCTTGCCGGTGCCGCTCTCTCCGGTGAAGAGCACCGGCACGTCGTGCGGCGCCGCCCGGGCGATCACCTCCATCAGCGCGCGCATCGGCGCGCTCTGGGCGTCGAGCGAGGGCTCGGGCGCGGCGTCGGCGAGGCGCTCCTCGAGATCGGCGAGGCGCCGCGCCACCTGCTTGCGCTCGCGGGACTGCTCGACGGCGCGGCGGATCTGCGCGGGGGTGAAGGGCTTGCCGACGTAGTCCTTGGCGCCGCGGCGGATGGCCTCGACCGCGGTGTCCACCGCGGCGTAGGCGGTGATCATGACGATGTCCAGCCCGGGCCGGCCGGCGAGGAGGCGCGGCAACAGCGCGAGGCCGTCCTCGCTGCCGAGGCGCAGATCGACGAAGGCGAGATCGAAGGGCGAGCGCTCCAGCGCCTCGAGCGCCGCGGCGGAGGTGCCGGCCTCGGTGACGGCGCAGCCGAGGCCTTGCAGGCAGATGGCCAGCGTCTTGCGGATGTTGCGCTCGTCGTCGACGACCAGGACGCGCATGGCCTCGCTCGGCGCGGCCTCGCTCATGTTGGACCCTTCCCGAAGTGGAGATCCAGCGCGAGGTTTACCAGAAGTACGTTGACCCGCGGCTCCCCCAGCACCCAGAGCGCGCGTTCTTCGACGTGCGCCTCGATGATGGCGCGCACGCGGGCCAGGTCCACCTTGCGCGCCTGGGCGATGCGCGGCGCCTGCCAGAGCGCCGCCTCCGGCGACAGGTGCGGATCGAGGCCGCTCGCCGAGGTGGTCGCGAGCTCCGCCGGCACCGGGCCCGGGGCAGAAGGGTTGTCCCGCTGCAGCTGCTCGACGGCCGCTTTCGCCCGGTCGTGCAGCGCCTGCGAGGTGGGGCCCAGGTTGGAGCCGCCCGATCCGGCGGCGTCGTAGTTCACCGCCGACGGGCGCGGCTGCAAATAGCCCTTGGCGGCGAAGGCCTGCGCGATCAGCTCCGAGCCGGCCACCGCGCCCCGCTCGTCGAGCACCAGGCTGCCGCGCGCGCGGGAGGGAAAGAGCGCCAGCGCGGCGCCGGTGACCAGCAGCGGATAGGCCAGCCCGCAGAGCAGCAGGGTGAAGACGGTGGCGCGAAGAGAAATAAAAAAATTTTTTTTCATACCAGCCCCACGGCGGCGAGCACCAGGTCGATGAGCTTGATGCCCACGAACGGCGCCAGCAGGCCGCCCACGCCGTAGACCAGCAGGGAGCGGCGCAGCAGCGCGGCGGCGCCGAGCGGGCGGTACTTCACCCCCCGCAGCGCCAGCGGAATGAGCAGGATGATGATGATGGCGTTGAAGATCACCGCGCTCAGGATCGCGCTCCAGGGCGAGGCCAGCCGCATGACGTTGAGCGGCGCCAGCTCCGGATAGCGCGCCACGAAGAGCGCCGGCAGGATGGCGAAGTACTTGGCGACGTCGTTGGCGATGGAGAAGGTCGTCAGCGTCCCGCGCGTCATCAGCAGCTGCTTGCCGACCTCGACGACCTCCAGCAGCTTGGTGGGGTCGGAGTCGAGGTCCACCATGTTGCCCGCCTCCTTCGCCGCCTGGGTGCCGGTGTTCATCGCCACGCCGACGTCGGCCTGCGCCAGCGCCGGCGCGTCGTTGGTGCCATCGCCGGTCATGGCCACCAGCTTCCCCTTGGCCTGCTCGTCCTTGATGAGCTGCATCTTGGTCTCGGGCGTGGCCTGGGCGAGGAAGTCGTCCACCCCGCTCTCCCTGGCGATGGCCGCCGCGGTGCGCGGGTTGTCGCCGGTGATCATCACGGTGCGGATGCCCATGGCGCGGAAGCGCGCGAACCGCTCGGCGATGCCGCCCTTGACCATGTCCTTCAGGTGGATGAGCCCGAGCACGCGCGCGTTGTCGCAGACGGCCAGCGGCGTGCCGCCGGAGTCGCCGATGCGGCCGGCGGCCTGGATCATCTCTTCCGGCATCTGGCCGCCCAGGGACCGCACGTGATCGGCCACCGCCTCGACAGCACCCTTTCGGACGCGCCTCCAGTGCTGCGGCCTGCGGCCTTCGGCCGTCGCCGGCGAAGCCGGCTCCTCCGCCTCGACGTCGCAGCCGCTCATCCGCGTCTGGGCGCTGAAGGCGATGAACTGCGCCGCCTTCGCCTCGCGCGCCCGCAGCCCATATTTTTCCTTCATCAGCACCACAATGCTGCGGCCCTCCGGCGTCTCGTCGGCGAGGCTCGCCAGCTGCGCCGCGTCGGCCAGCTCCTCGATGGGCACGCCCGGCGCCGGCAGGATCTCCGCCGCCATCCGGTTGCCCAGCGTGATGGTGCCGGTCTTGTCGAGGAGGAGCACGTCCACGTCGCCGGCCGCCTCGACGGCGCGCCCGCTCATGGCCAGCACGTTCTTGCGCAGCAGCCGGTCCATCCCGGCGATGCCGATGGCGGAGAGGAGCCCGCCGATGGTGGTGGGGATGAGGCAGACCAGGAGCGCCACCACCGCCGTCGCGCCCAGCTGGATGCCCGAGTAGAGCCCGAGCGGCACCAGGGTCACGCAGGCGCAGAGGAAGACGATGGTCAGGCCGGACAAAAGGATATGGAGTGCAATTTCGTTTGGCGTCTTCTGCCGCGAGGCGCCCTCGACGAGGCCGATCATCCGGTCGAGGAAGGACCGGCCCGGGTCGGCGGTGACGCGGACCACGATGCGGTCGGAGAGGACGCGGGTGCCGCCGGTGACCGCGCTGCGATCGCCGCCGCTCTCGCGGATGACCGGCGCCGACTCACCGGTGATGGCCGACTCGTCCACCGAGGCGATGCCCTCGACGATCTCGCCGTCGCCCGGCACCACCTGCCCCGCCTCGACGAGGACGAAGTCGCCCTTGGCGAGCCGCGCGGCCGGGACGATGTCCTCGTTGGAGATGCCGGGCACGTCTTCGCGCTCGGGCCAGAAGCGCAGCCTTCGCGCCATGGTGTCCTGCCGCATCTTGCGGAGCGCGTCGGCCTGCGCCTTGCCGCGCCCTTCGGCCACCGCCTCGGCGAAGTTGGCGAAGATGACCGTGAACCAGAGCCAGGCCGAGACCGCGAGCGTGAACCAGAGCGGCGCCGCGTCGGGCGGCGGCGCGAACAGGTCGCGGACTCCCAGCGAGGTGGTGAGGACGCTGCCGACCTCGACCACGAACATGACCGGGTTCTTCGCCACCCGCTTCGGCGCCAGCTTCTTCAGGCTCTCCAGGGCGGCGGCCCGGAGGATCTGCGGCTCGAGGAGGGAGAGCTGCCTGGTTCGCGCGGCCATTAGAAGAGCCTCCCTGCGGAGGCCGCGAAGTGCTCGACGACGGGGCCCAGCGAGAGCGCGGGGAAGAAGGTCAGCGCGCCGAGGATGAGGATGACGGCCACCAACAGGCCGACGAAGAGGCCGCCGCTGGTGGGGAAGGTGCCGGGTCCCGCCGGCGCGACCTTCTTCTCCGCCATCGAGCCGGCGATGGCCAGCACGGGCAGGATCATGAGGAAGCGGCCGGCCAGCATGTCCACCGCGAGGAGCAGGTTCCAGAAGCGGGTGTTGGCGTTGAGGCCGGCGAAGGCGGAGCCGTTGTTTCCGGCGCCGCTGGAGAAGGCGTAGACGATCTCGGAGAGCCCGTGCGGCCCGGCGTTGGCCAGTGAAGAGGTGCCCGCCGGGACTACCGCGGCCCAGCCCGCGAGGCCGAGGATGAGCAGCGGGAAGACCAAGACGTAGAGCATGGCCAGCTTCATCTCGCGGGCCTCGACCTTCTTGCCCAGGTATTCGGGCGTGCGGCCCACCATCAGGCCGGCGATGAAGACGGTGAGGACGACGAAGATGAGCATGCCGTAGAGGCCGGCGCCGACGCCGCCGAAGATCACCTCGCCCAGCTGGATGTTGACGAGCGGTACCAGGCCGCCCAGCGGCGTGAAGCTGTCGTGCATGGCGTTGACGGCCCCGCAGGATGCAGCCGTCGTGACGGTGGCGAAGAGCGCCGAGGCGGCCACGCCGAAGCGGCTCTCCTTGCCCTCGAGGTTTCCGGAGGGGCCGAGCGCGAGGCCGCGCAGCGCCGGGTTCTGGTGCGCCTCGGCCCAGTAGACGACGGTGAGGCCGGCGAGGAAGAGGACGGCCATGGCCGCGAAGAGCGCCCAGCCCTGCCGCGCGTCGCGGGCCATGCGGCCATAGGTGAAGGTCAGCGCCGCCGGGATGGCGAAGATGGAGACCATCTGCACGAAGTTGGTGAGGGGCGTCGGGTTCTCGAACGGGTGCGCGCTGTTGGCGTTGAAGAAGCCGCCGCCGTTGGTGCCGAGCATCTTGATCGCTTCCTGCGAGGCGACGGGGCCCAGCGCGATGACCTGCTTGCCGCCCTCGACGGTGGTGAAGGAGAGGTAGCCCGAGAAGTTCTGCAGGACGCCCTGCGAGCAGAGGAAGAGCGCGTAGACGGCGCAGAGCGGAAGGAGCACGTAGACGGTGGCGCGCAGGACGTCGACCCAGAAGTTGCCCAGCGTCTTTTGGCGGTTGGTGCGGGTGAGGCCGCGGGCGATGGCCAGGGCCACGCCGAGGCCCGTGGCCGCGGAGGTGAAGTTGTGCCAGGCGAGGCCGGCCATCTGGGTGAGGTAGCTGACCGTCGTCTCCGGCGTGTACGACTGCCAGTCGGTGTTGGTGACGAAGCTCGCGGCGGTGTTGAAGGCGAGCGCCGGCTCGACGGGGCCGAGGTGCTGCGGATTCCCCGGCAGGAGGTGCTGCACCCGCTGGAGCAAGTAGGTGATGGCGAGGCCGAGCGCGCTGAAGAGGAGCAGCGAGACGGCGTAAGCGCCCCAGGTCTGCTCCTCCGCCTTCACGCCGCAGAGGCGCTGCACGAAGCGGTCGAGCCTGGGCAGCGGCGGCTCCTGCTCGAAGACCCGGAACAGGTAGAGGCCCAGGGGCTCGGTCACCGCAAGCACTGCGGCGCAGAAGAGCGCGATCTGCAGCCAGCCGGCGGCGGTCATCAGAAGCGCTCCGGCTTGAGGAGCGCATAGACGAGGTAGACGAGGAGCAGGGCTCCCAGGGCAAGGCCGATGGCGTAATCGACGGTCATAGAAAGCTGATTGAAAGCATCGACCGTGCCGGACCGCGCCAGAGTGAGCGCGGCGACCGGGGGATTGCGGGTTGCACGATCCGCCCTTCTACGTCGTGCATTCTGCAAGCAGCGGCCGGGCGCGATTTTGCCGGCCGCCTCTCACTGGTGGGCGCGGCACAACGCTT
>JANXXR010000346.1 GCA_025350525.1 Deltaproteobacteria bacterium | reverse complement strand
TGGGCGCCCTCGCCGAGCGCAACGCCCTGATGATGCACGCCGACGCCCTGGCCGCCGATCCGCCGCTGCTCTACTGGGAGCCGGCCACGGTGGGCTGCCTCAAGGCCCTGCGCGAACTGCGTGCCCAGGGCGTTCTGGCCTGGGGCACCATCGACGCCGGGCCGCACCTCGTGGCCGTCTGTCTTCCCGAGGCGGCGAAACAAGTCGAAACGCGGCTGCGCGAAGTTTCCGGGGTAAGGGATGTGCTGGTCTGCGCGCCCGCGGGGGGCGCCCGCATCGTTCCATGACCGAGCCGCTCTCAGCGCCAGGCAAGATCTTCCTCGCTGGCGAGTACGCGGTGCTCGACGGCCGCCCCGCGCTGGTGATGGCGGTCGATCGCCACCTGCACGCCACCTGGGAGCCGGCAGCGACGGTGCTGATCCTCCACCGGCCCTCGGGCCTCGTCTGGGACGGCGGCGCTGCTCCCGAGCAGCTTCGCTTCGCGGTGCGCGCGGCTGACCTCGCGCTGCGGCTCTGCGCCGAAGAAGGGTTGCCCCGGCAGGCCTTCCGGCTGGTCTACGAGGACGACTTCACCGAGGGCGGAGTCAAGCTGGGCCTGGGCGGCAGCGCCGCGGCCTCGGTCATCGCGGTGCGGGCCGCCTGCGCCGCGCAGGGCCGCGCGCTCACCGACGCTGAGGCGCTGCGGCTGGCGCTGGCCGCGCACTTCATCGAGCAAGGAGGCGCGGGCAGCGGCGCCGACGTGGCCGCCTGCGCGCTGGGCGGAGTCCAGCAGGTCCGCGCGCGCCTTCCCTGGCGCACGGCAGAGGAAGCGATGGCGCTCCCGGCCCGTGACATCCTGCGCGCAGACCCGGTCGAGACGCGGGCCGTGCAGGTTTCAAAAGAGGCGCGCTTTCTGCTCGCCTTCACCGGAAAGGCCGCCGACACGCGCGTCCTCGTCCGCCGGGTGCGCAGCTTCCGCGAGGGCGATCCTCGCCGCTGGCGCGCGGTGGCCGACGAGATCGGGGCCCGCGCCGAATCGCTCCGGACCGCGCTGGAGGCGGGCGCGCCCGAGTCGGCGCTGGACTCCGTGCGCGCCGGCGCAGCGGCCATGGCGAGGCTCGGCGAGGAGGCAGGAGCCGCAATCATCACCGCGGATCTGGCGCTGGCCTGCGCGCTGGCCGCCTCCGCGGGCGCGGCAGGAAAGCCCAGCGGCGCGGGCGGCGGGGACTGCGCGGTGGTGCTGGCCTTCGGCGACGAAGCGCGCGACCGCGCCGAGGCCGCGCTGCGCCCGCACTTCCGCGTGCTCCGCGTCGCGCCGGCATGATCCTCGCGCTCCTCTGCATGTTGTTGGCGACGGGCGAGAACGTCCGCGAGCCCGTGCCGCCGCCGCCGCAGCAGGCCGCGCCGCAGCTGACCAGGCTGCCGCAGCTCCTCGAGGCGAAGCCCGCCGACTATCCGCCCGACCGGCTGCTGCGCGGCGAGGCGGCGGACGTTGCCTGCCAGGTGGACATCGACGCGCTGGGCGCCGTCGTCAACGTCGCGGTGGAGCAGGGCGCGGGCCCGGACTTCGACGCAGCCGCCGTCGCGGCCATCCGCCAGTTCCGCTTCTCGCCGGCGGAGCTGGACGGAAAGCCGGCGGCCGTGCGGATCCGCTACGTCTACCACTTCGTCATCGAGAAAAAGGCCGCGCCCCGTCCTCCGGCGGCGGCGGTGGGCATGGTCCGCGGCGAGGTGCTGGAGGCCGGCAACCGGCGGCCCATCGCCGGCGCCGACGTCTCCGACGACACCGGCGGACAGGCCGCGACCGACGCCGCCGGCCGCTTCCAGCTCGCCGCTCCCGAGGGAGAGCGCCGCCTCACCGTCGCGGCGCCCGGCTTCGACCGGCGCGAGGTGGCGGTGACGGTGCGCGGCTCGGTCTCCGCGCCCCGCGTCTGGCTGCACCGCACCGACGTCGGCGATCTGCAGGCGACGGTGCCGGGCGAGAAGCCGCGCGACGCGCCCACCCGCCGGACGCTGACCCACGAGGAGCTCGTCAACGTGCCCGGCTCGCTCAACGACCCCATCCGCGCGGTGCAGAACCTGCCCGGCCTCGCCCGCGCGCCCTTCCTCAGCGGGCAGCTCATCGTGCGCGGCGCGCCGCCCCAGGACACCGGCACCTATCTCGACGGGCACCGCATTCCGCAGCTCTACCATTTCCTCGGCGGTCCCTCGGTCATCAACGAGCAGCTGCTCGACCGCATCGACTTCTATCCGGGCGGGTACGGCGCCTACTACGGCCGAAACCTCGCCGGCGCCATCGACGTCGGCACGCGCAAGGGCGACGCGCAGGGGCTGCACGGGCAGGCGTCGGTGGACCTGCTCCAGTCGGTGGCCTTCGCCGAGGGCCCTTTGGGCGAGCACACGCAGGTGGCGGTGGCGGCGCGGCGCAGCTACCTCGACGTTTTCCTGCCGCTCTTCATTCCCAACGATCCGAACCGCGGCGTCACCTCGATCGTGCCCATCTACTGGGACTACCAGGCGCGCGCCGACCACCGCCTCGGCAACGGCGACGACCTCTCGCTCCTGCTCTTCGGCTCCAGCGACAAGCTGACGGTGGTGCAGAAGGGCGGCCGCCGCGCGCTCCCGCTGTTCCTCGACACCGCGCTCGGGTTCCACCGCGCCGTCGTCACCTGGAAGCACGCGCTCTCAGGCGAGCTGGGCTTCGCGGTCTCGCCGGCGGTGGGCTTCACCAAGCAGTCGTTCAGCACCGCGGGCGCCGGGCCGGGGCCCTTTGCGCAGCCGCAGACGGGCGACATCACCGACCTCACCGCCGAGGTGCGGGCAGAGCTGGTCTACCGGCCCGGCAGCGCCTTCCAGCTGCGGCTGGGCACCGACACCCAGTTCGACCGGGCGGCGTACACCATCGACATCCAGTCCACCCTCCAGCTGCAGAACCTGGGCATCCCCATCACGCAGGAGAACAAGTTCTCGCGGGTGCAGCCGCTGCAGCAGTGGGGCGAGTACGCCGACGCCATCTGGACGCTGGGCGATCTGCGCATCCTGCCGGGGCTGCGCCTCGATCAGTTCCACTGGCGGGAGCACGCGCGCTGGTCGATCGATCCGCGGCTCTTCGCCCGCTACGCGCTCTCGGACGCGACCACGCTCAAGGCCTACGCCGGCCTCTACCACGAGCCCCCGAGCGGGCAGCAGATCGACGCCGACGTCGGCAACCCCGACCTCGGCCTGCAGTGGGCGGTGCAGACCGGCCTGGGCGTCGAGCAGCGCTTCTCCGATGTCTGGAACGCGAGCGCCGAGGTCTTCTACAACCGGCGCGGCGCGCTCATCGTGCGGGTCGATCCGGTGCTGCTGCCCAACCAGACCGTCGCCAATCCGCGCTTCCAGAACAACGGCATCGGGCGCGCCTTCGGGCTCGAGCTTTTGGTGCGCCGCGAGATCACTTCCAGGCTCTACGGCTGGCTCGCGTACACCCTCTCGCGCAGCGAGGTGCTGCAGAACCCGGGCGATCCGTGGAAGTCGTTCCAGTACGACCAGACGCACATCCTCACGCTGGTGGTGGGCTACCGGCCGACTCCGTCCTGGGAGCTGTCGTCGCGGTACCGGCTGGTGAGCGGCAACCCGATCGCGCCGGTGGACTACGCCACTTTCGACGCCGACTCGGGGGGCTTCGTGTCCACGCGGGGCAACTTCGGGGCAGCGCGGCTGCCGCTCTTCAGCCAGCTCGACGCGCGGGCGCAGTACACCTGGACCTGGGACTACTGGCAGCTGTCGCTCTACCTCGACGTGCAGAACATCACCAACCACACCAACGAGGAGATCCACGTCTTCGACTACCGCTACCGCGAGCAGGGGAGCATCTCGGGCCTGCCCATCCTTCCGACCTTTGGGGTCAAGGGGAAGTTCTGATGTCCAGCCGCTGGGCGAAAAAAAAATTAATTCTTTTTTTCGGGGGGGGCCTCTGGGCCTGGGGGGCCGGCTGCACGCCCAACTTCGCCTCGGCGAGCGACGTCACCGACCTGCGCGTCCTCGCCGTCCAGGCCGAGCCGCCCGAGGCCCAGTTCGACGCGCAGGGCAACGTGCAGGACGTCCACCTGCGCATCCTCGCCGTCGATCCGGCCCACGGCGGCTTCTCCTCCATGACCGCCTCGCTCTGCGCCCCCACCGACTCGCGCCGCTGCGAGACCGGGCCGCGCTTCGATCTGCCGCGCGCCACCCGCGACCAGGGCACCGAGTTCCAGGCCGACGTGCCGGGCGCGCTGATGGCCCCCGTCATCGCCTTCGCGCAGTCGAGCGACAAGCTCAAGGGGCTGAACGGCATCCGCATCATGTTCGCGCTCTCGGTGGCCGACGGCGATCCCAACAGCCCCGTCGCGGCCGACAAGATCCTCGTCTACAGCAAGGCCGGCACGGCGCCGAATCACAATCCGGGCATGACCGGCTTCGCCCTCACCATCGACGGCGCATCCGCGGGCTCGGCCGCGCCCGGCCAGACCCTGCAGCTGCGGGTCGGCATCTCCTACGGCGTCCGCCCGCTGTTGGCCGACGGCGCGCGCGAGCAGTACGACACGACCGATCTGCGCGGCAACCGGGTCCACCTGCGCGAGGGCGCGGCCTACGCCTTCTTCACCACGCCGGGCGCCGAGTTCGACCGCGACACCGCCGACGAGCCCGTGGACGGCGTCGCGCCCCCGGATGGCCTTACGCGCCTGCGGGCCCTGCGCGCGGCTTCCGGCACCTTGTGGGTCGTGGTCCGCGACGGGCGCGGCGGCGAATCGTGGCTGGCGATTCCGTGGACGGCGAACTGACGGCGCTCAGGCGGCGCGGTGGCCGTGGCCGTGCGGGCCGCCGGTCAGCTGCAGCACTTTGCCGAGCAGCTCGTCGAGATCGAAAGGCTTGGCGAGGAACGCCTCGGCCCGCAGCTTGGCGGCGTGCCCCTGCACCGCGCGGTCGGCGCTGAGGATCAAGAGCGGCGACTTGCGCCACCCGCGCTGCTCCAGCTCGGCGACGAACTGCCAGCCGTCCATCACCGGCATCATCAGATCCAGGAGCACGCAGGCGGGTCGCTCCTTGGGCACCAGGTCCAGCGCCTCCTGGCCGTTGGAGGCGGTGGACACCCGATAGCCCTCTGTCGAGAGACAGAGCGCGAGCGTCTGGAGAATGTCCGGGTCGTCGTCCACCACCAGGACCAGGCTGTCGGCGCTGCGTTCGG
>JANXXR010000333.1 GCA_025350525.1 Deltaproteobacteria bacterium | reverse complement strand
TGACGCCGCGCTCGGCGGCGATTTCGATCAGCTCCTCCCAGCGCGCCGGCATCGGCTCGCGATCGCCCAGGTAGCGCCCGGTCGGGTGCCCCCAGATGCCGCAGAGTGGATGCATCAGCGCCTGTCGGATGCGCTCGGTCTGGCGCTCTTCGTCCAGCTTGAAGCGCTGGTGCACCGAGCAGATGACCACCTCGAGCTTCTCCAGGATTGCATCCGGCCAGTCGAGCGCGCCGTCCTCGAGGATGTCCACCTCGCTGCCCTTGAGGATGCGCACCTCCGGAATGCGCTCCTGGACCTGCGCGATCTCGTCCCACTGCGCCTTGAGCCGATCCAGATTGAGCCCGTTCGCGTAGTGGGCGGCGCTGGTGTGATCGGTGATGGTGATGAACTCCGCCCCCAGCGCCTGGGCCGCGCGGACCATCTGCTCGATGGACGCCTTCCCGTCGGACCAGGTCGAGTGGCAATGCACGAAGCCGCGGATGTCCTCTTGCGAGACCAGCTCCGGCAGCGAGGCCGTCTCCGCCAGCTCGAGCTCGCCTGAGTCCTCGCGCAGCTCGGGCGGCACCTCGGCGAGGCCCAGCGCGCGGTAGAGCTCGGCTTCGCTTTCGGGCTGCAGCGTGCCGCTTCCGTCGAGCCGAAGAAGGCCGTATTCGGAGATGCTCAGCCCCTTGCTGCGCGCGATCCCCCGCAGCTTCACATGGTGCAGCTTGCTGCCGGTGAAGTGGTGGAGGGCGGTGGCGAACTGCGCCTCGGCGACGACACGCAGGTCGGCCTGCAGGCCATCGCGCAGCTTCACCGAGCACTTGGTCCCGCCCCGCGCCAGGACCTCGGCGACGCCGGGAGCATTGACGAACGCCTCCATCACCGGCTCCGGCGCGCCGCCCGCGGCGACGATGTCGATGTCGCCGTTGGTCTCCGCGTACCGGCGCACGCTGCCCGCGATCTCCGCCCGCAGGACGCCCGGCGCCGCGCGGACCCGCTCGAGCAACTGCTCCGCCAGCGGCCGCGTCTCCCAGAGCGGCCGGCGCGCTCCCTGCCGCGCGCGCACCTTGGGGATGCCCTCGAGGATGAGCTGCTCGGTCTTCTCGCCAAACCCCTTGAGCCCGCGCACGCGGCCCTCCCGCGCCGCCTTCTCGAGATCGTCGAGCGAGGTGACGTCGAGCTCCTTGATGAGCACCACCGCCTTGCGCGGCCCCAAGCCGGGGATCTGCACCAGGTCGAGGGCGCCGCGGGGGAACTCGGTGCGCAGCTTCTCCAGGTACTCGAGCTTTCCCGACCGGACCAGCTCGGTCACCTTCTGGTCGATGGCCTTGCCGACGCCGGACAGCTCGCTGAGCGTCCCCTTCTCAACACGTTCGTACAGCCCGCCGGCCGCAGCGGGATCCGGTGGCAGCGTCTCGAACGCGTCCGCCGCCAGATCGTAAGCGCGGATCTTGAAGGCGTTTTCGCCCTTGAGCTGCAGGAGCTGGGAAATCTCCCGCAGGGTGCTGGCCACTTCTCGCGCAGTCATATTGCGCAATCATAGCAGCCGACCTAGCTTGGAGCCGGGATGGAGAGCCAGCAGACACCCGAGCCCTCGAACGTCGTCCTGCAGCGCTTCTTCGAGAGCAGTGAGTCGGCGCGCAAGGCGTCGGCGCACCTCAAGAAGGCCGCCGAGGTGGGCGTGCGCTTCACCGACGTTCCCGGGGACTTCCACTTCAAGCTCGTCGACGGCAAGCCGCGCTTCATGAGCGGGGCCTCGGCGGATCCCGACTTCGATCTGATCCTGGCGCCCGGGGCCGTCAGCGCCATCGCGGCGCAGCCCAACGCCGAGGTCGGCGACCTGGGCATCCTCTTCTTCCAGCACATCGTCGCGCAGGATCCGCAGTCGAAGATCAAGGTCAAGCTGCACAGCGGCTTGATGAAGCTGACCATGCGCGGCTGGCTGGGCGTGATGGCGGCCGGCGGCGGAAAGGTCATGGGCTGGCTGGCCATGAAGGGGCTGAAAGGCCCCTCGGGGATCGCCAGCGCGCTCTCGCGCCTCAAGAAAGGGTAGCTTTCTTGCTGCTCTGGGCTGCTTCCTGTAAGCAGCGGATGTGACAGACGCGATGCTCGTGCTGACGACGCTGCCCAACGCGGATGCCGCGGCGGAGCTGGCGAAGAGCGTGGTCAACGAGAAGCTCGCGGCCTGCGCCAACCTCTTTCCGGCGCTGCGCTCCATCTACAAGTGGCAGGCGAAGGTGCAGGACGAGAACGAGGTCCTGGTGCTCTTCAAGACCCGCCAGGAACATTACGAGCGGCTCAAGGCGCGCATCCTCGAGCTGCATCCGTACGAAGTGCCCGAAGTCCTCGCCATTCCGGTGGAGCAGGGCTACCAGCCCTACCTGGACTGGCTGGCTCGCGAGACCGGCTGAAAAAAATTAATTTTTTTTTCGAGACCCCCTACTTCTTGAACAGGGAGTCGAGCGCGGACAGGGCCTTTGTCCTGGAATCCTCCTCCTTCGGGCCCCGCTCCCCTTTCTTAAAAACGAACAGCTCGCAGGCGTTGGCGCGCTCCTTGTCGCTGGGCGGCTCGGCCTGCGGCTCGCGGCAGCCGTAGCGCATCGAGGCGTCGTAGGCGTGGCAGTTGAAGCAGGCGTGCAGCGCGGCCCGGCAGTGGGGGCAGTCGTCGCGGCGGCCGGCGGAGGCGGCGACCCCCAAATCCAGCTCCTTGCGGCAGGCATGACAGACGTGCATAGCGGCCATCTTGCCCCCACCGCCTTTCTGACGCTACGCTGATGGGCTACTCCCCTGTCCGTCACCCATGCGCCAGCCGACCAAGTTCGGGAAATACCTGCTCCTCGAGCGGATCGCCGTCGGCGGAATGGCCGAGGTCTTCGTCGCCAAGGCCTTCGGCGTCGAGGGCTTCGAGCGGCTCCTCGCCATCAAGAAGATCCTGCCCACCATGGGCGAAGACGCCGAGTTCATCTCCATGTTCGTGGACGAGGCGCGCATCGCCGTGCAGCTCT
>JANXXR010000322.1 GCA_025350525.1 Deltaproteobacteria bacterium | reverse complement strand
CCTTCGGCATCGGCACCAGCGAGGTGGGCTACGTGCTCGCCACCCAGTGCCTGCTGCAGCGGCGGGCGAAGACGCTCGAGGTCCGCGTCGAAGGAAAGCGCGGGCGCGGCGTCTCTGCCAAGGATTTGATCCTCGCCATCATCGCCCGCCTGGGCGCCTCTGGCGGCGCCGGGCACGTCATCGAGTACACCGGCTCCGCCATCCGCGCGCTCTCGATGGAAGAGCGGATGACCGTCTGCAACATGTCGATCGAGGCAGGCGCGCGCGCCGGAATGATCGCGCCCGACGACACGACTTTTGAATACCTCTCGGGCCGGCCGCGCGCGCCCAAGGGCAAAGCCTGGGATCGCGCGCTCACCCGCTGGCGCGCGCTGCGCAGCGACGAAGGCGCGGCGTACGATCGCTCGGTCACGCTCGACGCAACGGCGCTGACGCCGATGATCACCTGGGGCACCGACCCCGGCACCGGCATCGCGGTGGACGGCGTGGTGCCCGCCCCGTCGGGCGCCGACGCCGAGAAGGCGCTGCGCTACATGGGCCTCGAAGCCGGCCAGCCGCTGTTGGGCCGGCGCGTGGACGTGGTCTTCATCGGAAGCTGCACCAACTCGCGCCTCGAAGATCTGCGCTCCGCGGCGGGCGTGCTGCGCGGGCGGCACGTCGCCCAGGGAGTGCGGGCGCTGGTGGTGCCCGGCTCGGCGCGGGTGAAGAAGGCCGCCGAGGCAGAAGGCCTCGACCGCGTCTTCCGCGACGCCGGCGCCGAGTGGCGCGAGCCGGGCTGCTCGATGTGCATCGCCATGAACGGCGACACGCTCGCGCCCGGGCAGACGGCGGTCAGCACCAGCAACCGCAACTTCGAAGGCCGCCAGGGAAAGAATGGCCGGACCTTCCTGGCCAGCCCGCTCACCGCCGCGGCCTGCGCGATCCAGGGCCGCATCGCCGACCCGCGCGAGGTGATGCCGTGAAGGTCTTCACCTCGAAGACGGTGGTGCTGCCGCAGGCCAACATCGACACCGACCAGATCATCCCTGCGCGCTTCCTCAAGACCACCACCCGCACGGGTCTGGGGAAGTCCTTGTTCGCCGACTGGCGCTTCGACGACGGCGGCCAGCCGCGCAAAGGGTTTGCTCTCAACCAGCCCGGCGCGGAAGGCGCGCAGGTTCTGGTGGCCGGCGAGAACTTCGGCTGCGGCTCGTCGCGCGAGCACGCGCCCTGGGCGCTGTCAGACTTCGGCTTCCGCGCCGTGGTCAGCACCTCCATCGCCGACATCTTCCGCGCCAACGCGGTCAAGAACGGCCTCTTGCCAGTGGTGGTGGACGCGCAGACGCACGCGCTGCTCCTCGCCCATCCCGAGGCCGAAGTGACCATCGATCTTGAAAAGCAGGTCTTGACAGTGGCGGGCAGGACGGCCTCGTTCCCCATCGATCCCTTCGCCCGCTTCTGTCTGCTCAACGGCACCGACGAGCTGGGCTTCCTCCTCGCGCAGGGCGACGCCATCGCCGCCTTCGAGCGCGCCCGGGAGGACGCATGAAGGCGCAAGTCGCGGTGCTGCCCGGCGACGGCATCGGGCCCGAGGTGGTCGAGCAGGGAGTCCGCGTGCTTCGCCAGGTGGCGAGCCAGTTCGGCCACGCCATCGAGCTGCGCGAGGCGCTCTTCGGCGGCTGCGCCATCGACCGCACCGGCCAGCCGCTGCCCAGCGAGACGCTGGACGCCAGCCAACAAGCCGACGCGGTGCTGCTGGGCGCGGTGGGCGGGCCCAAGTGGGATCCGCCCGCGAAGCCGCGGCCCGAAGAGGGGCTGCTCGGCCTGCGCCGCGAGCTGGGGCTCTACGCCAACCTGCGTCCGGTGAAGCCCTTCGCGCAGCTTGCCCACGCCTCGACGCTCAAGCCCGAGGTGATCCAGGGCGTCGATCTCCTCCTCGTGCGCGAGCTGACCGGCGGGATCTATTTCGGCCACAAGCAGCGCGAGCCCGGCTACGCCGTCGACACTTGCACGTACAGCGTGGTCGAGATCGAGAGGGTGGTGCGCGCCGCCTGCGGCTACGCCATGTCGCGCAAGCGGCGGCTGGTCTCGGTGGACAAGGCCAACGTGCTCGAGACCTCCCGGCTGTGGCGCGAGACCGCCACCCGCATCGTCCGCGACGAATTTCCGCAGCTGCAGCTCACGCACTTGCTGGTGGACGCCTGCGCCATGCACCTCATCCGCATGCCCGCGAGCTTCGACGTCATCGTCACCGAGAACCTCTTCGGCGACATCTTGAGCGACGAGGCGGCCATGATCGCCGGCTCCATCGGCATGCTGCCCTCGGCGTCCCTGGGAGAAGGGAAGCGCGGCCTCTACGAGCCCATCCACGGCTCGGCGCCGGATCTCGCCGGCAAGGGCGTCGCCAATCCTTACGGCACCATCCTCAGCGTGGCGCTGCTCCTGCGCCATTCGTTGGGGCTCGAGAGCGAAGCGCGCGCCGTCGAAGCGGCGGTCGGTGCGGCCATCGGTCGCGGGGTGCTCACCGCCGATCTGGCGCATGCCGGAACCCGCGCAGCGAGTTGCGCGGAAGCGGGCGGCGCGGTGCTCGAAGCGCTCGCCCGGGGAGAGAGCTGATGCCCACCGATCCCAGGCACAACAGCCGCGCCATCACCGAAGGTCCCGACCGCGCGCCGGCCCGGGCCATGCTCAAGGCCATCGGCTTCGACGACAAAGACCTGTCGCGCCCGATCATCGGCGTCGCCAGCACCTGGACCGAGACCATGCCCTGCAACTTCCACCTGCGCCGGCTCGCCGAGCTGGTGAAGGAAGGAATCCGCGCGGCGGGCGCGACGCCGATGGAGTTCGACACCATCGCCATCAGCGACGGCGTCACCATGGGCTCCGAAGGCATGAAGGCCTCGCTGGTCAGCCGCGAGGTGATCGCCGACTCCATCGAGCTGGTCTGCCGCGGGCACCTCTTCGACGCGGTGGTGGCGCTGGTGGGCTGCGACAAGACCGTCCCCGCCGCGGCCATGGCCCTGCTTCGCCTCGACATCCCCTGCCTGGTCCTCTACGGCGGCACCATCGCGCCCGGCCGCTTCGAGGGCCGCGACGTCACCGTGCAGGACGTCTTCGAAGCCGTGGGCGCGCAGGCGGCGGGCAAGATCTCGCTGCAGACCTTGAAGAACCTCGAGGACGTCGCCTGCCCGGGCGTCGGCGCCTGCGGCGGGCAGTACACCGCCAACACCATGGCGCTGGCCACCGAGTTCCTCGGCATGGGGCCGGTCGGCTACGGGAGCATCCCAGCCGCGGATCCGCGCAAGGACGAGGCAACGCGCGAGGCGGGGCGCCTGATCGTCAAGTTGCTCCACGACGACGTGCGCCCCAAGGCCAACGTGACACGCGCGTCGTTCGACAACGCCATCGCCGGAGTGGCGGCGACCGGCGGCTCCACCAACGCCGTCCTGCACCTGCTGGCGATGGCGCGCGAGGCCGGCATCCCGCTTCAGCTCGAGGACTTCGACCGCATCAGCGCCGCGACGCCGCTCATCGCCGACCTGAAGCCGGGCGGAAAATATGTCGCCGTCGATCTCGATAGCGCGGGCGGCGTGCCGCTCCTGGCGCAGCGGCTGATCAAGGCCGGCCGCTTCGACGGCGAGGCGCGCGCCGCCGACGGCAGGCCCTGGAAGGATCACGCGGCCAACGCCAAGGAACTGCCGGGACAGCGCGTGGTGCGCCCGCTCTCGGATCCGGTCAAGACCACCGGCGGGCTCTGCATCCTGCGCGGCTCGCTCGCGCCCGGCGGCGCCGTGGTGAAGATGGCCGGCCACGAGCGCACCCGGCACCGCGGACCGGCCCGCGTCTTCGACCGCGAGGAGGACGCCTTCGCGGCGGTTCGCGACGGGCGCATCGTCGCGGGCGACGTGGTCGTGATCCGCTACGAGGGCCCGCGCGGCGGGCCGGGCATGCGCGAGATGCTGGGCGTCACCGCGGCGCTGGTCGGACAGGGCCTGGGAGAATCGGTGGCGCTGATCACCGACGGCCGCTTCAGCGGCGCCACCCGCGGCCTGATGCTCGGCCACGTCGCGCCCGAAGCCGCCATGGGCGGACCGATCGCCGCCGTGCGCGAGGGCGACAGCATCTCCATCGACGTCGACGCGCGCCGCCTCGATCTGGAGATCCCGCCCGGCGAGCTGGCCGAGCGGCTGCGCTCGTTCCGTCCTCCCGCGCCCCACTACCGGACGGGCGTCTTCGCCAAGTACGCCGCGCTCGTCTCTTCAGCCGAAGAGGGCGCCGTCACCCTTCCACCTCAACTCAAAGGAGCATGACCATGGCACAGATGCACTATGACAAGGACGCGAGCCTCGACCCGATCCTGAGGAAGAAGGTCGCCATCATCGGCTACGGCAGCCAAGGGCATGCGCATGCCCTCAACCTCAAGGACTCGGGCGTGGACGTGCGCGTCGGGCTGCCCGCCACCAGCAAGTCGCGCGGCAAGGCGCAGCGAGCGGGGCTCCGCGTGGTCTCGGTGGCGGAGGCGGCGGGCGAAGCCGACCTGGTCATGATCCTCGCGCCCGACGAGAAGCAGAAGAAGATCTACGAGACCGAGATCGCTCCGTACATCTCCGGCAAGACGCTGGCCTTCGCGCACGGCTTCAACATCCACTACGGACAGATCCGGCCGCCCGACGACGTCGACGTCATCCTCATCGCGCCCAAGGCGCCCGGGCACCTGGTCCGCCGCCTCTACCAGGAAGGGCAGGGCACGCCTGCGCTTCTCGCCGTCCACCACGACAAGAGCGGCCGCGCCCGCGTGCTGGGCCTCTCCTACGCCCGGGCTCTCGGCGCCACCCGGGCCGGCGTCCTCGACACGACGTTCAAAGAAGAGACCGAGACCGACCTCTTCGGCGAGCAGGCGGTGCTCTGCGGCGGCGTCACCGCGCTGGTGCAGGCGGGCTACGACACGCTGGTCGAGGGCGGCTACCAGCCCGAGAGCGCGTACTTCGAGTGCCTCCACGAGCTGAAGCTGATCGTCGACATGATGTACGAGGGCGGCATCTCCTGGATGCGCCACTCCATCAGCGACACCGCCGAGTTCGGCGACTACACCCGCGGCGAGCGCATCGTCGGACCGGCGGCGCGGGCGGAGATGAAGAAGATCCTGCGCGAGATCCAGACCGGCCACTTCGCGCGGGAGTGGATCCTCGAGAACCAGGCGGGCCGGCCGGTCTTCGACAAGCTGCGCGAGCAGGGCAAGCAGCACCCCATCGAGGAGGTGGGGCGCAAGCTGCGCGCCACCATGAGCTGGATCCGCGACGCCCGGAAGGACTCCAGCGAGACCACCGCCGCGGCGGCGGCAGCGCCGTCGGCCATCAGCGTCAGCGCGCCGGTCGAGGTGGTGACTTCCCGCGAGCCGAAGCCGCCGGTCGAGGCGGTGCCTTCCCGCGAACCGAAGCCGCAGGTCGAAGCATGAGCTGGATCTGGTTCAACGGAAAGCTGGTGCCGCCGGCGGAGGCGAGGCTCGACTTCCTCACGCCGGCGCTCCACTACGGCATCGGCGTCTTCGAAGGCATCCGCTGCTACCGGACGCCGTCGGGGCCGGCCATCTTCCGCCTCGACGATCACGTCGCGCGGCTGCTGGCTTCGGCCCGGGTGCTCGGCTTTCGCGAGCTGCCCTGGTCGCACCAGACGCTCTTCGACGCCTGCGTGCAGACGGTGAGCGCCAACGGCTTCGAGGAGTGCTACCTGCGGCCGCTCATCTACCTGGCCGAGGGCGGCTGGAACCTGACCATCGACGGCGGGCGCCCGCACTGCGGCATCGCCGTCTGGGAATGGAAGGGCTACCTGGGCGCCGAGGCCGCGGCGCTGGGCGTGCGGGCCAACGTCTCGTCCTTCACCCGCCACCACCCCAACGTGATGATGACCAAGGCGAAGATCAGCGGCAACTACGCCAACTCGGTGCTGGCCAAGACCGAGTCGCTGCGGCTGGGCTTCGACGAGGCGATCATGCTCGATGCGCAGGGCCTCGTCTCCGAGTGCACCGGCGAGAACATCTTCCTCGTCAAGAACGGCAAGCTGCGGACCGCGCCCGACGCCAACATCCTCGACGGCATCACCCGCGGCTCGCTGGCGGCGCTGGCGGAGGATCTGGGGCTCGACCTCTCGGAAGGGCCCATCTCCCGCGATCAGCTCTACATGGCCGACGAGGTCTTCGTCTGCGGGACGGCGGCGGAGGTGATCGGGCTGCGCGAGATCGACTTCCGCACCATCGGCAGCGGGCGCACCGGGCCGGTCACCCAGGCGCTGCAGACCGCCTATCACGCGCTGGTGCGCGGCGAGCACGCGCTCTCGGCCCGCTGGCTGACGCCGGTGCCAGAGGCGCCGGTGGCGGCGGTGGGCTGATTTCTAGAGGAGCACGCGGAAGAAGTAGAAGAAGCGCTCGCGCAGCTTCTGCCAGAAGCCGCGGCGCCGGAAGAGCAGCGGGTCCACCGCCTCGCAGTGCAAGAGGTCGTCGGTGAACTTCTGCTCGAGGCGCGCGGCGACGCCGGTGTCGAGCACGGCGAGGGTGATCTCCCAGTTGTAGTGCAGGCTGCGGGCGTCGAGGTTGTAGGAGCCCACCGTGCTCCAGACCCCGTCGATGCAGATGGTCTTGGCGTGCAGCATGCCCGGCAGCCACTCGAAGAGCCGCACCCGGGAGCGCAAGAGCGACGTCCAGGTCGAGCGGCTGGCGTCGGCGAGGCCGGGGACGTCGCTGTGGCGCGGGACGATCACCCGCACGTCCACGCCGCGGCGGGCGGCGCGGTTGAGGCTGCCGCGCAGCGCGCGGTTGGGGATGAAGTAGGCCGCCTCGATCCAGATCTTCTGCTGCGCGGAGGAGAAGGCGTGCTGAAGCTGGTGCTGGATGAGGCGCCGCCCGAGGAACTTTCCCACCGCCAGCGCCTGCACCCGCGTGGTGGCGCCGTGCACCGCCACCGGCTCGATCGCCTGCCGCCGCACTCTCTGGCCCGGCTCAAAGTTCCACGGGGCCGACGAGCGCCAGCTCAGCTCGAAGAGCCGGGTCAGGTCGCGCAGCACCGGGCCCTCGAGGATGGCGTGCACGTCGTTCCAGCCGCGCCCGCCCCAGTCCACCGGCGCGTAGTCGTTGCCCAGGTTCATCCCGCCGGCAAAGGCGACGCGGCCGTCGACCACCAGGAGCTTGCGGTGATCGCGGACCTGCCAGCCCCAGCGCCTGCGCCAGGGGCCCACCGGGTGGAAGATGGCCAGCCGGACGCCTGCGCCGCGCATGCGCTCGATGTCGCCGTTGTCGAAGCCGAACGAGCCGGCGCCGTCGATGATGCAGCGGACCGGCACGCCCTCCTGCGCCTTGCTGCAGACGGCGTCCACGAAGCGGCGGCCGTTCGAGTCGGAGGCCCAGAGATAGGTCTCGAGCAGCACTTCGACCCGGGCGGAGGCGATGACCTCCAGCATGGCCGGATAGGCTTCGCCGCCGCCGATGAGCAGGCGCAGGCGGTGGCCAGGCAACATCCTGTCGGGAGTGAGCGCGAGCCGCTCGACGGGGACGAGCTTCACCCCACGAGGTGTAGCACTTCCTCTAGCCCCGAGTGACGAGCACGGCCTCGGGGCGCAGACCCGCATCGACTTCGATGCGGACTTCGTCGGGCACGGCAGCGGGCAGCGCGAAGCCGTAGTCGCGCAGGTGGAGCGCGAGCGTGGCGTGGCCGAAGACAAGGCCAGCGGCGCGGACCACGGTGACCGGCAACGCCAGTGGGCGCGAGACGCCGTGGAAGGTCAGGGTGCCTGCGAGCTGCAGGGTGCCGTTCTTGCCGAAGGAGGGCGCGCCGCCTTCGAAGACGATCTCGGGAAACTGCTCCGCCTCGGTCTTGAGCTGCTGGCCGGGGCTCCGGGCGCTGGCTGCAAACGACGCCAGCGCGACGCGGATCTCGGCGTGCACCGCGCCGTTGCCGAGCTCGTTCACCCTGCCGCTCAAGCCCAGCGAGGTGGCCGAGATGCGCGCCTTGGCCGGGCCGACTTCGACGCTGACCAGCGCCTGCCCCGGCTCGAAGGTCCACGCCTGATCCGCCCGGGCAGCGGCCGCGGCGAAGAGCAAGAGGGCGAGGGCACGCGCGTTCATGCCCCACTGGATGCTGCCCGCGGGAAAGGGATTCGCAAGGAGCGCGGGGCTCCGCACGCGAGGGCGTGCAGTGTTACTCGCGCAGCCGGCAGGGCAGCCGCACGGCGAACGTCGTCCCGCGCTCCTCGGTGGACTCCACCGCGATGGTGCCGCCATGAGCATCGACGACCTCCTTCACGATGTAGAGGCCGAGGCCGATGCTGCGGCTGGTCCGGTCGAGGTCGGCGCCGGCGCGGCGGAGCGGCTGGAAGATGGTTTCCAGCTGCGCTGTGGGGATGGGCTTGCCCTGGTTGTGGACCGAGAGCGAGACGGCGCCGTCCTCGCGGCGCACTTCGATCCGCACCGGCGTCCCCTCCGGACTGTACTTGAGCGCGTTGGTGAGCAGGTTCTGCATCACCTGCCCGAGGCGGTCGGGGTCGAACTCCCCGCGCAGATCGCCGGCGAAGGAGGTCTGCACCTCGCGGCCGGCGTGGGTCGCTTCCACCTCCTCGATGACGCCGCGAAAGACCTCCTGGAGATCGGCGTTGCGGCGGTCGATGCGCAGGCCGCCGCCCAGCCGCGCCTGGGTGAAGTCCAACAGGTCGCGGATCATCTTGTTGGCGCGCTCGGCGGCGTTGTGGATGCGGACGATGTTCTTGGTCTGCCGATCGGTCAGGTCCTCGCCGCGCAGGAGCGCCGCGATCCCAAGGAGGATGGTGCTCACCGGGTTGCGCAGGTCGTGGCTGACGATGCCGATGAGATGCTGCTCGAAGTCGGCGCGCTGGCCCAGTTGCGCGGCCAGCGTCTCGGCCTCGAGCCGCGCCTGCACCTGGGTGGTGACGTCGAAGCCGAAGACGTCGATCCCGTCGATGATCCCCTGGCGATTGCGCGTGGCTTGGTAGACGAAGGTGATGTACGCGTCCTCGAGCTTGCGCTCCTCGCCCCGGTCGAGGCGTAAAAAGCTCTCGCGCCCGATGTAGGGCTCGCCGGTGCGGTAGACGTGGTCCAGCAGCTTGACGAAGCCCTGCTCGACCACCTCCGGCAGGGCCTCCCCGATGGGCAGTCCCGCGAGCCGCCGCTCGACGCCGACCAGCCGCTGGTAGAGAGGGTTCGCCATCTCCACCACGTGACTGGGGCCCCGCAGCGTGCAGACGAACGCGGGCGCGTGTTCGAAGAGATTCTCCAGCCGGGTGCGGGCAGCCTCGATCTCGTCGAGGAGCTGCTCGCGCTCCATCTCCGCCATCTTCCGCTCGGTGGTGCTGAGGTTGACTCCGGTCACGGAGAGGGGCGCGCCGTCCTTGTCGCAGGCGACCTTGCCGCGGGAGAGCACCCAGCGCATTTTTCCGCGCGGCGAGATGACGCGATATTCCGCCTCGTAGTCGCCGCACCGGCGCAGCGCGGTCTCCAACGCCTGGTTGACGCGGGCGCGGTCGTCCGGGTGGACCAGCTGGCGCAGCGCCTCGATCGAGGGCAGGGGATCTTCGGGATCGAGGCCGAGGTTCAGCTTGTATCCGACGGAGACGTCGAGCTGACCGGTGTTGGGATGGTACTGCCAGTGCCCCAGCCCGCCCGCCTCGAGCGCGAAGGTCATCCGCTGCTCGGTCTGGCGCTGCATCGCCTCCGTGGCCGCGGCCTGGGCCTTGCGGGACTTCACCTCGTCGGTGGCGTCGGTGGCGACGACGATGACGCCCTCCACCGCGCCGGTGACGCTGCGGAGCGGCTCGTAGACGAAGTTGAAGTAGATGTCCTCGACGCCCCCCCCTCCAGCCGCGCGAGCCGGGCCGGCAACTCCTTGCCCACGTAGGGGACGCCGGTCTTGAAGACGCCGTCGAGGAGCTGCTCGAATCCCTGCCCGGCCACTTCGGGCAGCGCCTCGAAGAGCGGCTTGCCCAGCACCTGCTCGGGGGCGCGGCCCCAGAAGCGGCAGACGGCGCGGTTGGCCTGCTCGATGACGTAGCGCGGGCCGTGGAGGAGCGCGACGCCCACCGGCGCCTGGTTGAACAGCGAGTGCAGCCGCCGGCTGGTCTCCTGCGCGGCGAGCTCTGTCGGATCGGTCATCACATCCTTGGATCTGGCCCGGGCGCCAACCGTTAAAACCTTATCCTAATCAAAGGTCGGGCGCCCGCCGCAGACTCGCAGCGACATCTGCGCGACACGCAGACGAGGCCGCTCCGCAATGAGCCGACTGTGCGAGTGAACAAGTAAAGCCCTGAAATGCTTGTGGAGGACCGCCCGTTGCGACAGGAGGGTATTCGTGAACGCCTCGAATGCCGAATCGGAAGCGCTGCGGCGCCAAGATGACGCATTCGCGACCATCGCGCGGATGCAGACCGACCTGACGCTCGCGTACGACCTCGGGGAGCGTCTCGGCGCGGGACCACGGTCGACGCTGTATCGCGCCACTCGACGGACCGATGGCAAGCGCGTTCTCATCAGGACGCCGAGAACCACTGGTCCATGGGATCGCGAAGTCGCGGAATTCGCGCACGAGCACGCGGTGCTGACGCGACTCGTGGATGCCTCGGTGATCAAAGCCTTCGCGCTGGAACAGATTGAAGGTCGCCCGATGCCTTTGCCTCTTCCATCGCAACCAGTGGCAGCCGGATCGCGAACTCGCTGCCGTGACCTCTGCCGCTACTCTCGGCCTTAACGGTGCCGCGGTCTCGCCCACGGCGCGGGCAGAGGGTCACCGGATCATGGTCGTGGATGACAACGAGGATGCGGCCGAGCTGCTGTCCGAATCATTGAGCCAGGCCGGTTACCTGACTCGCACCGCGCATGACGGCCCGGCGGCGCTGCGCATCGCGAAAGAGTTCGCACCCAAGGTGGTACTGCTACCGGCTACCGCCAGGAATCGGACAGCGCTGCCTCGCGCGCGGCTGGGTCCGACGCTCACCTGGTTAAGCCAATCAGCCTCGACAGCCTCGAGGCGCTCATCGAGCAACTGCTCGCCCATGCGGCGGGTACCCATACACCCCCGCCAGGCTGATCACGATTAGATCGATAGTCCGACGTCACCCTCGATAACCTCTTGTCCGAGCTTCGGCCACTCGCCTGCCGCCCAAAGCCTGGCACTATGCACGACCCGGTAGCGGAGTGGGCCACCGTCCGGGCGCTCGCTACGGACGATCGGCCGCGGAATGCATACGAATTCAGTTCGCATCTCATCCCCCGTGAGGCGAACTGTTGCATAGCCGTGGCCGCCAAGATCGACGAACTCGAGATGCGGGGCAAGGCGGGGGTTCGACAGGGACCGCGCGCGCTTCAAATCGAAGCTTTTGGCATATTCCAGGCAGGATCGGACGCCGTGCCTCAGCAGCATGTTGTACGTCCAGTCAGGCTTGGCCGCGCCGGGGCGGTCGACCAGGAACAGAGGCCGCAGCGGATGATCCTTGTGGAAGCTATGCTCGAGCGCCTCCATGGTGCCGGCGCTCGAGAGAGAGGCGCCGACGAAACTCAAGCCGACCGGGTCGAACTTGCCCGGCGGCAATTCCGAGGTCGCGTAGCCGGCCCAGAAGCTGTGCCGGTCGCCCGAGACGATGGCGAAGCCGGTAATCCCCTCGTCGCGCACCAGGTCGTAGATCTCGGCGCGCTCCCGATAGGCGGTTCCATAGTCGCCGCCGCTCATCGAGGCATAGGTCGTCTTCGGCCATGATTCCTTGGTTAGTCCGGCTGGCAGATTCTGCGGGTCGGACCGCCAATCGGGGGCGCCTTCGGAATTGCCCCAGATCTTCCACGTCGCCCTCGATTTGCGAAGCCGGTCCTTGAACCAGGCCTTCTGCTTCGCGCCGAGGATCGTCTGCGCCGGCGCGTCCTTCCGCGGATTAGGCACGTGCGCGTCATTGAATTTGATTTCGGCCGGCGGATTGCCATTGTTGAAGGTGCGGCCGCCGTCGAGAATCTGCGCTGCATCCTCGGGGAGCATTCCGTAGAACTCCGGACCGAAGCCGCCGACGGCCGGGTCACTGAATGCGTCGGCGCTGCGGTAACTGTGCTGATCGGTAATGATCAGGTCGAGATGCCTGCCGTAGCGAACCGAGCGGTAGCC